>JBCAWW010000402.1:0-5696 GCA_038534415.1 Bacteroidota bacterium
CAATACGGTAGCTGCTACCGTATTGGCGTGGGAGGGGAAACTTCTTGATACGCTCACATTTGCCTTGGTGTACGTAAAAATCGTACAAGATCTTTTGTAGCTCCATATGGCGAAAATCATCAATCAATCCTTGTTTGCGCAAGGCCGTTAGATGCTGCGCCTGTTGATCGATGATCTGGGTAGCGGTGTTTTTGTAGTTGATCAGACGGTCCAACTCGTCAGCTGGTAGGAAAGTCTTGAGATGTTTTTCGGTTTCATCATCTCCCAGTAGGCCGATGCCAAAGGTTTTGCGACGTTGCTCCGTCACTTTTCCGACATGTTTGCCTTGATTGATATGCTCCCACGAAGTCGGGATCAAAAGTTGACTCCTCAAGCTATAAAGCCAGCCGATATGTCGGTAAATGAGTTTTTTGTGGATGGCGTGTAGCTCCGTGTCTGAGATCCCTTCTTGGGCAAATTGTCCATCGACAAAAGCCTTGATGGTACTGGCCCAAGCACGACTACTATTGACGATCGCGCCCCATATCTTACGCGCTTCCCAAAGGCGATCATAGGCCTGATTGTTTTTAAAACCCACATAAAAGGCAACTGCGGTACCGATCACGGATAGCGGCAACCACGGTATCGTAAACCACTGCCAATCGGTCAGCTCATATATGATGCTTACCAAACTGACCCAAGCAGTCAGCCAAACCAAATGTCCTCCCGAAAATCGAAGTATACCCTTAAGCTTAAAATTCTTTTCTACGTACATAGTCCTTATTTTGCGACGCTATGAAAATACAAAAGACTCAACAGTACGCAAGTATTTACTTACTCACTTTTTTGATTTTTTGCGCAAACCTGATCAGCGGCTGCGCCGAACGCCAAGAAAAAGAGCCTGAAAATGAGCCTGTTATCAGCGTAAATGAGACCTATAATCTCTTGGTATCCGGATTGATCAATGAGAAAATTGAAGAGCTGCCCAATGGTACCGTAAGTCGTTCCACTTGGGTGTATACAGTTACAGATTGCCAATTGACCATCAAAGAGGAGGTCGCTTACAAACGTCAAAAAGCCCCCTTTGGAGGCTTCAAACAAGATCAATTTTTAGCAGCCTGGGAAAGTACCCGGACTTTAGCGCTGGCGGATTTAGACCCCAGTCTCCTCCAATCAAAAGGCCCCCACATAAAGCTCCACACCCTTGCTCACAAAAATCTGATCAAGGAAGAAAACCTTTATTCGGAGGCCTATTTGGCGTATTATAAAGCGGAAAATGGGGATGCCCATCCTGCCCAAAGTCAATTTGATTACAATTTGATCACCCTTTTTCAAAAGGAGCCCATTGCACCTACTCCCGCCACGGAGCATCTCAAACTCTTAATTACTCACTGTCAAGCGAACTAAACTCACGACGGTTTTCCCAACCTACTACAAGGCGGAAGCTTTTGACCATCATTTGATTCTCGGATTGAGGTACTTCGTTTGATTGGAAAAAGCGACGACCGCGGTGATCGATAGAAAACTTTTCGTTGGCTGAGACCAAAACGGGCTTGAACCAATTGGGTAGTTCACCTCCCTGCCAATTAGACACGGTGCCGCCATATGTCCAATCAAAACCCGCATATTCAAAAGGATTGCCATTAGCGCGATTGAGTTCTGATAAGGTAGTGCCGACTCTAATGCCTTCTGCGGTTTTCCAACGTTCACTTTTGCTGCTCACCAAGATCTCAAAGCATTGGGAGCGAGCTTCGTCTTTCCAGAAAAAAGTCAGTTCGTTGTCTGTACCCGGATAGACGACGGTGGCTAAAAGCCGGCGGCCTTTGAAAAAGGTCTTGATCGTGGATTCTGTATTCTTTTTGCCAAAGTGTTGGATGATTTGCCGCTCGCTAGATTGGAAACTCAAACCCCCAATGGTCTTGGCTTGTAGATCGATGACCCAGTTGACGTCCTCTTTGCAAGGCTCAGCTTGGGCTATATTTAGACTCGCGATAAAAAGCAGGAGAAAAAAAGAATGCAAGTATGTTTTCATATTTCGGAATTTATACTTACAAAAGTAATTTATTGATCACTGCTTCGCAGAACGCTTTGTCTCCTAATCTAACGTGGAAGGATCAGAGGGGAGTAATCACTTCGGACTGTGGCAGAAACCCTGGATTTTAGTCAGCACTCCTATGAAAGTAGATTTGGTCGCTTTGGCCTTCTCGTTGATCTTTGCCTTAGCTACAAAAGGCCCCAATCCTGATAAATCCCATAGGCCTCAAACTAAGGGGGCGTGCTTCGCAGAACGCTTCTCAGTAGCCGCCAGCGGCTCTCCTTCGAATCCCTTTGTGGACGAGTCTCGAAATCAAGATCCCGATCTTTCCAATTGTAAATCCATTTGATAAATCATGAGATTTCTCGTCGTCCCGCTGCTCGGGACTCTGTTGAAATGCGTTCTGCGAAGCAGAAACCAATGCCAACACGCATCGAAGGAGAGAAATGATTAGCATCCATTTGCTGATTGCTTTTGGGCAGGGACTTAAGAGATATTGATACCATAGGGCTGTAAGAAGACAAGGACCTCTGGCAAAGAAAATTTGGCGCCTTTGATTTTGTTTTGCCTAGGATCAAACTGATAGTTCTGCGCAGCGCGAAAATCACTCTTACGCAAATCATTGTCCTCAAAAATCGTCCCACTCAGATCGCTTTTGCTAAAGTCGGCCTCACGTAAATCGCAGCTGGCAAAATGTCCCTCCCACAGCTGAGAGCTTTGCACGCTTAAGTCCCTAAAGCGGATGTCTTGAAAACTGCATTGCTCTAGGCGTGAGTCTTCAAAATATAGACTAATCGGAAAGGGTAAATCTTCGTCCAATTCGAGTCCTTTCCAACGTGAATGATAAAAGTGTAAACCTTGTAGTTTGACATTGCCTAGTCCCAGTGATACCCACTCACAATTGTGAAATTCACAGTCTCGAAAGACGACATCGTCCATATTGACTTGCACGAATTGGCAGTTATGGAAGCTACATTCCTCATAAAGACGTTGATCCCAGGATTGCTGACTATAGTCTTGCTTTTCAAAACGTGCTTCGTAAAATTCTTCCATTAGGGTATGACTTCAATAGAGATATCATCAATGTACATCACGCAGGGATTGGACTGAGAATTGGCGGTAATCCCAACTTGCAAGCTATGATAAAAATTATGCGTGCCTTGCAAAACCGTCAGCCGATCGCGGGGCAGGGTAGGGGTATCTACAACATCAATGATCAATTGTCCATTTTGCCAGATTTTGACTGCTCCCTTATCCTTCTGATAGAGCAGCACTTCCATCTTGATCTCCACCCATTCATCTCTTGGAAAGGCAACTTTGTTTTCTGGATCTTGCCGCAGGGTTTCTTCCAAAAACTTATTGCGCTCCAGCACGATATAACCAGCACTATCCTCTAGAGCAATGCGTATGCCGGGCCCAGCTCCGATGGCAATGTCTTCTTCCAAATCCATCAAAAAAACATAGTCCAGCACATCGGCCCCTTCGATATAAAACCAGCCGCTGAAAAGAACCGTTTCGCCCGCTTGAAAGATCAGACGATTGTGAGCGATGTCGCTTTTGGAGGCTCCGTTTAAGGAAGGTTCAGCTGTAAATTTGAGGCATTGCAAGCCTGTGTGGGGATTGCTGCGATCAAGGCTAAGGGTGTTTTGTTCGCCCGCTTGTTGATAATATTTCCAATTCGCGTTCTCTCCTTCGGTCAACTCGTCTATCGTATTGACAGACTCAAAGTCATCCCTCAAAAAAGGCTGCCAAGCATCAATCCGCTTTTGAGTGCAAGCCATCAATAGACATATTGCTAGCACGATAAATCCCCACTTTTTCATAGGTCATATCCGATCGTGAGACCGCCCCAATGTTGGTATTGCCAATTAAAGATAAAGGAAACCAGCGGGGTATAGGCCGCTTTGAAAAACACTCTTTTGCCTTCAGCCTGATAACGATACCCAATGGATGGGATCGCCTGACTAAAGAGTTTGAGTCGAGTAGTAAAACTCAGGCTCAAACCCATGGCTGCTTCTAGTTGATGTGCTTTGGCTCCCCAACGGGCTTGCAGCGCAAAGGGTAGCACGAAAGCAAAGCCGCTATTTTGATCGATAGGAAAGCCCGAGATACCGATACGATAGGCGAGTTGGTGGTTTGCCGCTTCGCGGAACGCTTTTTCGTAATTGATAGAAGCCAAACCAGCAGAGCCGCCTAGCTCTAAACTCAGACTTTTGGTCTGAGCGAACAAAGCGTTCCCCGCAGGGCTGATCCCCCACCAAAGTGCGACGAGCAGTAGCCAACGCATCTCTATTTGAGCTTCATGATCTGCTCCAATTCTTCTTCATTTGCAGTCAGGAGGCCCACTGGAATCAGTCTTGGGGTCAATTCTCGCCAGTTTTCATCTTTGCGAAAGATGGCTTGAAACATAGGCAGGGCGTTTTCGAGTTGACCGATATTGACCAATGAGACAGCATGCCAATACTGCATCTCAAGATTGTCAGGAAACATCTCTTGAGCAGCTGAGTACTCGGCCAAGGCCTTGGTTTCGTCTTTTTCTTCGATGGCGATGTCGCCTGCGTTCATGTGCTCATAAGCACGGTGGACGCGCATGAGTCGTTGGAGTTCTTTGATGGGTTCGGGATGATCTTCGATGCGGAGATCTACCACCTTGTCGGCCCAGAGCTGACCGCTGGATTGGCCTTTGACCACCAAAATCGCCGCCGACTGCTTACCGCGAATATCGCCTCCTACTGCTTGGGCGGCGGCCAGCGCTGCGACCATGCGTTCCGCGAGCGGTCCCTCTGCCTGCTCAAAAGCCTCAGCCATAGCCGGCCAAACTTGATCGTTTTCCATGAGGTTGGCTTGTACCGAAAAATTATCCCCGACAAAATGTCCTGCGGCTTGGATACAATTATTACCTGTATGGGCGGCGACATTGCCATTGACATCGAGCATGGCTACCTGACGCACTTCCCTGCCTTCATCTCCTGCCAATAGGGCTTGGAGGCTTTGTTCGGCGCTTAAGCCGGTCTTCATCAAAGCCAAACCTTGCGGTCCGTAAGCAGGGTTGACAAAAGATTGGGTAGCTACTACGCCTACACCAGCTTCTCCCCAAGTCACCAAGGAACCCACCGAAAACCAATGCGATTGCACCGCTACGCCCATTTCGCCAGTGTCAGGATCGCGGGCTACGATGGAGTAGGTATGCGCCAAAGGCTCGTGGCCATAAGGAGATTGGGCCAAGGCCGCTGCGAAAATAGCGCCTAATAAATAGATGAGGAGAAGCGTTTTGCGAAGCATAAGGGTAAAGCTTTGGTGATAGGATATAGGAGTTATCTACAAATTCGTTGATGGTCAGCTTTCAATTCTTTGCCGATTGGTAAAATAAAGCTGCTATTTTTTTGAATGGCAAGTTCGAGGTATTCACAGGCAGAAATTGTATCGCCTTTTGCAGCACTTAGGAGAGCAAAATTGTGGTAGGTATAGGGGTCTTCGGGGTCAAGTGTTAAAGCGATTTCGAGCTGCCTCTGGGCTAGTTCCAATTCCGCTAATCCAAGGTAGGTTTTGCCGAGATTACTATGCGCATATGCCATTTCTGGATCTAACTCCACTGCGGTATAGAGGGAGACAAGGGCAGCATCATAGTCCCCGATGATATTTTGAACGTAACCTCTGTTGTTTAGATAAAAAGAATCAAAAG
>JBCAWW010000403.1:0-5693 GCA_038534415.1 Bacteroidota bacterium
TCAAAATAATCATTATTTTGAAATAGAGCGTTCGGCAGATGGTAGAGTATTTCAACCACTAGAACGAATCCAAGGAGCTGGTAATAGCAATAGTGAATTGACCTATAAAAGCATGGATGAAGATCCTTTGCCAGGCGTTTCATACTATCGACTAAAGCAGGTGGACCTCGATGGTACTTTTAATTATGAAGGTATTGTCAGTGTCAGAATTGAGTTGGAAGATGAACTCACCGCTAAGGCATTTGCCTATCCTAATCCTGCTTCGGACGAACTGCACATCCAAATCAGCAGCAATGAAGACTTACCTGCTATGGTGCGCATGTTCAATCTGAGTGGGCAGCTTGTCAAACAAGAAAATGTAAGGATTCGTAAGGGATTAAACACCCTAGACTGGCAAATCGCTGGCCTGAAACCTGGAATATACTTTTGCGAACTGGTGGCAAATGTCAATAATCGATATGATTATAAACGCCTGAGTCACTGGAAACAACAAATTATCTAAGACCCTAAACCCCGTTCTCATTCAATATTTTGTACCTGTTTTATTAATCGTTCTTTTCTCTTAAAATTTGTTTGTGTGTCGGTTAGCGGATCCCAAATCCGCACATTCCCGGAGCGCCCGCTCCGGGATTTTTTTTGTTTATAAGCCTGTAATATTTAAGAGTATAATGAGTTTTGCTTAAGCAATAATTTTCCGTGATTCAAATCACAGAACTTTATTATGAAAACAGAACAATGGATTTGGGAAGAAAATTCCCAATGGCAAAACTTGACTCAGACTCAATTGTCTTCGGCAGATTTGGTACTCTTCTTTGGAGGCCGTGATGCCCTGTCAGAAAGCAGTCGCTTTGAGGAGATCAGAGAAAAGTTTCCTGAAGCAATCGTGATTGGTTGTAGTACTGCAGGCGAAATCCTTGGCGAGGAAGTCTTTGATGATAGCGTTGTGTTGACCGCCATTGATTTTGAAAAAACCGAATTAAAACTTGCTAGCCTTGATATGACTGAGACCGATATTCCTGCCATGCAGGCTGGGATGCGTTTAGGCAAAGAGTTAGCTAGTCCCGATCTCAAAGCAGTATTTATACTTTCAGACGGCCAAATGGTCAATGGGAGTGAACTCGTAGAGGGATTGACCCTCGCCCTAGGCGAAAAAGTAGTACTTACTGGCGGCCTCGCTGGAGACGGCGGCCGATTTGAAAAGACTTTGGTAAGTGCAAACAACGCCCCCAAACCGGGCCAAATCGCAGTGATTGGTTTTTATGGCGATGCTTTCAAAATTGGACATGGCTCGGTAGGAGGCTGGGATCCCTTTGGTCCGGTAAGAACGGTTACTAAATCTGAAGGGAATGTACTCTTCCAGCTTGATGACCATCCTGCTTTGGAGCTTTACAAACAATATTTGGGCGAAGATGCCAATCAACTTCCAGGAAGTGCATTGCTTTTTCCACTGCAGATCAATCACTCCGAGCAATCAGGCCACGGCACTGTACGGACGGTATTGAATATCGACGAAAATTCCCAAAGCATGACCTTTGCAGGGGATATTCCAGAAGGTTATCAGGCGCAATTGATGATGGCCAACTTTGAAAACCTGATCGAAGGTGCCTCACAGGCTGCAAACCACGCTGCCATCAGTGATTTCGCACAGTCAGAAAATGAGTCTTTCGCGATATTGATTAGCTGTGTAGGGCGCAAAATGGTCCTCGGCCAGCGTACTGAAGATGAAGTCGAAGCAGTACAAGAGGTCTTGGGAGAAAATACGCGGCAGCTAGGGTTTTATTCTTACGGAGAAATTTCTCCTCACGTAACCCTTGGCAATTGTCAACTGCATAATCAAACGATGACGATTACTGTTTTTCAGGAAATACGCTAAATGCACAAGCTGCTCAAACGTCAACTCAAGCGATTAAAAAGGCAGTTCCCAGATGGGGATATTTCCCTCGATGCACTCTTGGAAGTGGTCAATGCTACTTACAATGAGGCGGATCGAGAACGTAATCTCAAAGATCGCTCTCTTAAGTTAATGTCTGAGGAATTGCTGGACTTAAACCAGCGGATCAGGCAAGAGAGCCAGGATTACATCTCCATGATTCTCAATCAGGTCGTCGATGGGGTCTGTACCTTTGATAAAAACTTGATAATTAAGGGTTTCAATCCCGCTATGGAACAATTATTTGGGATCCCCGAATCCGAAATGATTGGGCGCTCCATCGCGAGCCTGACCTATAACGAAGCTCAAGATCAGCCGGAAGACCTCATTCTGCTGTATCAAGAGCACTTCGCTGGCAGTCAGCAAAGCGATACTTTGGAGTCCGTTGGGATTAGAGCCCATGGCGAACGCTTCCCCATAGAACTTTCCTTAAGTCATATGCAAGGGGAAGAAGAGGAAACCTATATCGCCATCATTAGAGATATCAGTAGTCGCAAAGAGTCAGAGCAAATCTTGATTGCTGCCCGCGACAAAGCCGAGGAAATCTCTCAGGCCAAGTCCAATTTCCTCTCGGTCATGAGTCATGAGATTCGGACCCCTATGAATGCAGTCTTGGGTATCACCAATCTGCTATTAGAAGAAGGGCCTCGAGAAGATCAATTAGAGAGTTTACAATCCCTGAAATTTTCTGGTGAACACTTATTGGTCCTGATCAATGATGTACTGGACTTCAGTAAAATCGAAGCGGGAAAGCTTGTCTTCGAATCTATCGACCTTAGTTTGGCCAATGTTACTTCTCATATCATTGCTGCCCTAAATGTCAAAGCTGAGGAAAAAGGCATTGCGATCAAAAAGGAGCTAGACCCTCGCTTGCCAGCCTATGTCAAAGGAGACCCCTCGAGACTAGCGCAAATCCTCAATAACTTGATTGGCAACGCCATCAAATTTACCAATGAAGGCCACGTCAAGATCAAAATAGATTATATCGGCGAGACAGAGAAAAATCTCTCCATTCGCTTTGCCGTTGAGGATACAGGCATCGGCATTGCCGCGGATAAACTAGATTCGATATTCGAATCCTTCACTCAATCCAATTCTACCATCACCCGCAAATATGGCGGTACAGGACTCGGACTAGCCATCACCAAACGTCTGATCAATCTCCAAAAAAGTGAAATTGAGGTACAAAGTGAATTGGGTAAGGGAACCACTTTTTCCTTCCTACTGGAGATGCCTAAGTCAGACTTAGTAGCAGAGAAAAACCAAAAGAAAACTCAGAAAGTCGGAAAAGTAGGCTTCACCATTTTTGAAAAACAAAAGATATTACTCGTCGAAGACAATCGCGTCAATCAAATGGTAGCCTCTCGTTTTCTCAAAAAATGGTCCCTCAATCCTATCGTCGCCAACGATGGGCAAGAAGCGCTCCAAAAGGTCCAAGAGCATCAATTTTCATTGGTATTGATGGACCTCCAAATGCCCGTGATGGACGGTCTTACCTCTAGCCGTGAGATCCGAAATCTAGGAGATGCAAAGTTCCAGCAGCTGCCGATCATTGCGCTCACTGCTTCAGTCAACGGGACCGTCAAAAACGATATCTACCAAGCGGGTATGGATGATATCATCTCCAAACCCTTCCAACCAGAGATGCTCAATAAAGTGATCGGGCACTATCTTGAACATGGCCGTAGCCTAAACCTCCCCCTCCTTAATCGCTAATTCGAACCTCCTTTGATTCATTTCGTCCAAACTGAGTCGGCACATACATCAATTCCATTCGGGCTGGCATAAGTTGAAACTGGCCCTCAAAGCGACTCTCCAAAGGAATCTCATAGGTATAGACACCCGGAGACAAAGCCCGTAAATAAATATTGGTTCTGTCTCGGCGGTATTCCCGATAGGCTTCTCCATAAGGCTGAGGCTTACTACTATAGGTACATCCTGCCGGTATAGGCACCTCAAGCATCAGATGATCTGCTTGATATTTTACTACCACTTTGATCTGCAGACTGAGCCTTTCACTTTTGATGAGGCTATCTAGCGTTTTCCCTTCTTGTACCAAACGACTGCTGATTTCAAACAGACTATCCACCCTCGGTGCGGTCTGTAATTGTTTTTTTTGACTAAAAGAGAGTAAGAGCGAGCCAGGGCCTTCTTTTCTGATACTGACCCCTGTCGGGGGAACGCTCAGCTCTTGTGGAAAAGAATCGTATAACCAAGAATCTCCCCCATAGCTGAGTTGGAGTTTTGGGCTTTGGTTTAGCTGCTCTGCCGCAGCTAATTGCTGGGCTTTGACCAAGATTTGTAGCATGCGAGCCGTCTCTACTGTTTGGTTTTGCCAAGCATATTGGGCCGTGAGCAAATGCTGCCGAATCTCCGCTAAGGCCTTGTGTGAAGGGGCGATCGCTTCGATCAACTCATAGGCCAAAACACTCGCTTCGATTTGACTCCCATACCAGCGCCAACCCCTTTCTGACCAATATCTGCCCCCCAGTATATCTCTTTTGCTTAGCGACAATACTTCCCCTACGGCCACCTCTTCGCCTAATTCATGGCGGATGGATAGCCGTAACAATTGAGAAAATACACTTAGGGGCGGTTTTAGATTATCAATAGGAGGGAGCTGATATTCGCTGTCTTCGATTAATTCATTTTGTAGAAGGTAAAGCGCGAGCTTAAGCGAGACTTTTTTTGCTTTTTTTACCTCCCGATAGCTATCGCTAGCGCGAAACGTTTCTACTAAATAGGCATGGCCTCTTTCGATTGTTTTGCTATTGCTGTGGCTTGCTTGCAACGCATTGAGGACATACAGGCTCATCCATTCTTCGCCTTGGTTGGCGGCCCACCAACCCCAGGATCCATCAGGATTTTGGGCTTTTTCGAGTTGGCGCAGGACTTGATTTTTGCGCCGATTGAGTTGGCGGACCTTCTCTGCATCTGTCGTCAATGAAGATTGTAGATGTAGGGCGATCAGTCGAGAAGCCAATTGCTCATTACAGCCATACGGATAGCGGATTAACCAATCCAAGCGCTCCTGCAAAAAGTCCAAAGGCTGCTGATAAGCGATGAGTTGAACGTTCTGCGAAGCAGCAAAACCACTAGGCAGCGAAAGACTACTGTCGCCCTCCAAAAAGACAAAGCTACCCCTCCGCTCGCTGATCGTGTTTTCTATCACCTCCAGCTTGCGCAACTCGCCTTCGGTAAACCCGCTACTATCCCGCAACACATAGGCAATCTGATAACTACCGGTATCTGCAAACTGGACACTTTGGGTCTCGGTCCAATACTCCTCCAAGGTGACGGAGCGTTCCTCGAAGAGGCTATCTCCCACCAAAAATCGCGTATAAATCTGCTGGCTACTATCTGCCAAGGATTGCACCCTGCCTCGTACCTCCAATCGATCTCCCACTCTTAGGGTCTGGGGCAAGTCTAAGCGGGCCAGCAAGGGCGCTTGAGCCTGTACCGTGTCTTTGAGATAGCCACTTTGGCGATTTTCGTTCATGGCTAGCACATAGCAATGCCAAGCGGTAATATCGTCTGGATACTGGATCATAAAGTGAGCTTCGCCATTGGCATCTGTCCGTAAGTTGGGCTCCCAAAAGGCCGCATCGCGAAAATCTTCACGCAGAGATTTAATAAGCAATTCCATCTCTTGATTTATAACAAAAGTAGTAGATTTTAAGCCTTCAATCGTTGTAGAATCACTCGCAAATTGCCATTGTGCACCGTTCCATCTAACAACTCCCAAGATGTGCTTAAATGGAAC
>JBCAWW010000404.1:0-5693 GCA_038534415.1 Bacteroidota bacterium
GGGACCGGCAGTATCAAGTACAGCCAAAACGGCCCGTAGGAAAACCCCTTGCTTCTCAGTACTTAAACGTTTCTAATAGACACTTATTCAAGCGCTAAGCGAGTCTTGTCTACTGCTCTTTGCTCTTCAGGCGTGAGGGCAGCATATACTTTGTCAAAGTAGGGTTTGTCGAGAAAGTAAATCAAGATTTCTGGATCAGCGATGGAAAGATTTTCTTCTCTCAAGATTGCCATCATCATCCCGATCCAATTGTACTTATGATACAAAGGAGTCACTTTGCCGCTTGTAGTGGAGATACGGCGGCTGCGGCTGGCTACTGTTTGGGCAGGCTTGCGCTCAATCTCAGGAATAAAAGATTGGTGCGAAAACTCAATCTCTCCCTCTTTGGGCGGGACAAACATTGCCAGTCTTGGCTTACTCTCTAAGCGCTTGCTCTCGGTATTGGCAATGAAATGGGCTGATTGTACAAATAGCTTTTGTACAAAAACCTTGAAGGCGGAGACATTTGGGTCGTATTCTTCGCCAGTCGCATACTTCACACTACGGTTGACATCTTCGACATAAACGGTTCCTCCAGAGTGGATATAATAGCCTCTCAAAAAGTGATCGTCCAATTGAATTCGCAGAGGAGTGAGGTGCTGCTTGACCAAACGCTCTTCTCCTTTGGTCATCAGGCTAGAGCCTTTGGGCAACCAGTCTGTATGAAATTCTACTCGCTTTTCAGAAGCAGAGTATTTGCCATAATTGATCAAGATATGGCGGACAAAAATTTTGTTGAAGGGTTCGATGTTTTTCCGCGCGAGGCTCTCGTCTACAAATGAGACAAGACGGGGATCTGCATTGTGATTGGCCAGCAATGCGATATTTTCAAACAAATGGTGCAAGGCATCATTGACTGCGGCTATCTCGGGCATGCTGTTGCTGCCATCTCGCATCAAATGAAATACTTTGCTACTGCTGGTTTTGAGGAGACAATTTTTTTGGAAAAAACTGATGGTCCCCAAATTGCCAAAATCTACATGGATAGATTGGCTTCGAGGGTCGAAATTACCTTTTAGCTCTGTGTAGACCGCTAGCTTGAAAAGATTATCCGCCGAAAATGGATAACTCGTCAAATAGCTGTTGATCAAAGGCTCGATTTGTGATCCGTGCCTTGCAGAGGTAAAATGATTTGAAAATACAAGAAAAGTAAACAGGGTAACGGTAAAGAAGAACTTGTGCATTTTGTTTTTTACATAGGGTGATAGCGTTTAGGTGGGTCTGCAATTACTCAAACGAAATTTATGCCAGATACATTTCCCTTCATAATCAATATTGAGGAAACCTAACTTGCTAAAAAACGCCAAAAAAAGTATTCGCAATAAAAGAATTCGCTGATGGTGAATATTTTATGAATATAAAATAGTAGACCAAAATATTTTATCCAATCGAATTCTGACTTTTTTTTCAATAAGTGTTCAAAATCTTACGAATTGCCTCCGCATACAACGGTCAACATTGCCTCTGGCTTGAGCCATTTTTGCGCTAATTCTTGAATTTTTAGCGGCTCAATCGCCTTTACTTGTTCGAAGCGATTGTCCATTTCTGTAAAGCTAATGCCGGTTGCGATATGATATCGTAAGATGCTGCCAAGTTGGAAAGCAGTCTCTCGTTGGTTAACTGATTGTCCCAACATATAGTTTTTGACCAGCTCTAACTCGGCTGGAGTAGGGGCTGCATTTTGTAGGCCATCAATGGCTTCGGCGATGAGTTTGATGGTTTCTTTTACATATTCATTCCCGACATCAGTTTGGATAACTATCTGTCCCATCTTACTTCTGCCTGCCAATGCGGCATAAACCCCATAAGTATAGCCTTTGTCTTCGCGGATACTTTTCATGAGCCGCGAACCATAAAAACCTCCCAGTAAGGTCATCAAAACCCTCATGCCGATATAGTCTTCGTGCTCTCGACCGAGACTAAGATGGCCAGTGCGGATGGTAGACTGGGGGCCTGGTCTTTCGATATGGTAGGTGTCGATTTGGTTTTTCGGCTCCATCGCCGAACGGTCCGTCACAGTAGGAGCGTTCCCCAAAGGGAGAGCCCCAATCCCCTTATTGAGCAGGGCTAATACCTGAGCTGTATCAAATTGTCCACAAAGTGCCAAGACACTATTGCCGGGCTGTAAATATTGCTGATGATAGTTGATCAGGTTTTCGAGTTTTAGATCCGCTAACTCTTCTAGTCCCAAATGCTTGCCGTAGGGGTGCTCGGCTCCATAAAGCATATGCCCGAACTTTCGTCTCGCCTGAAAACTGGTCTTTTGGGCGGCCGTAATCAAGTTTTGGTGACTCTGGGTCTTCATTTGCAGAAAACCGGCTTCAGGAAACAAAGGCTTACAAACGACCTCTTGAAATAGATCCAAGACCTTGGGAAACTGCTGGCTAACAGTAGAAAGTTGGAGGCTGACACTTTCGTTTCCGACATCATGTCCAATCCAGGCACCATACTGGTCCAATTCCTGGGCAATCTCGATTGCGCTGCGCTGCTGGGTCCCTTCTTGCAAATTGCGTAGGCTATAGGAGGCCAAGCCAGGCTGAGCGAGAAAATTGCTACCCGCTTTGAAAATCCATTGCAGTTGTAATACCTCTGCCTTGCCATAAGGCAATAAGTAAAGCGGAATGCCATTATCGAGATGATGTACCTCAAAGCTTGGCAATTGTAGGGCTTTGAGGGGGCTGGCAACAGGGGCTTGACTGCGATTAAGGGACATAGTCTCGGGTCTATTATTCCACTTCATAATAAAGAGTGGAGCAATTGCTAGGGGCTAATATTTTCTTGGCGACGCTTTTGACTTCTTCTAAACTGAGGGATTGATAAATGCTGATCATCTTATTTACCAGCTCTAAATCTCCTACTGCGTCTGACATGGCAAGTCCAATCGCTCGATTGAGGATGGTAGTTTGCTGCATGGTGTAGGAAGCCGCGAGTTTTGCTTTGATACGTTCGAGGTCTTCTTCCGTAAGCGCAAATAATTTATCAATCGTTTGGTCTAAGCCACGTTCAAATTCGGCTACTGTCTTGCCTTCAGCAATTTGGCCCACGATTGCTAGGCTGCCAGGATCGTGCATGGGGATGACATAAGCGTTCACCGAAGGGCTTAGCTCCATACCTCTCACCAAATGTTGATAAAAGAGGCTGCTTTTACCACTGGCCAATAAATCGGTAATCAGGTCAGTGACAAAAAACTCTCGCTCGCCATAGGCTGGTGTATGGTATAGCCGATAAACCGCAGGAAAGGGTACTTTGCCACTGATTGTCTTCTTTCTTGCCACCTTTTGAGTAGGCTCCTGCGGCAGAACGCTTTTCCCTAGTTTACGACTGGGAATTTCGCCAAACCATTTTTGACTTAGTTGTTTGACCTGCTCTAGCCCTACATCTCCGGCGACTACGAGAGTCGCATTGTTGGGAGCATAGAAACTGTAAAAAAAGTCCTGCACATCTTGCATGCTTGCCTCAGCTATGTGTGAGATGTCTTTGCCGATGGGCATCCATTGATAAGGATGGACTTGATAGTGGAGTGGTCGTAGCTCAAGGAAAGCGTTGCCGTAAGGCTGATTGAGATAGCGTTGTTTATACTCCTCAATTACCACGCTTTTTTCTGCTTCTAGATTTTCTTCTGTAAAATCTAAGCCGAGCATGCGATCGGACTCTAGCCAGAAGGCAGTTTCTAATTGATTGGAGGGCAAGCTGATATAGTAGTTGGTAATATCAGCGGAAGTAAAAGCATTATTAGCGCCGCCAACTCTTTGCAGGGCGCTATCATATTCCGGAATATTAATGCTTCCTCTAAACATCAAATGTTCAAAGAGGTGGGCAAAACCAGTACGTTCAGGAGCCTCATCTTTTGAGCCTACGCGATAGATGAGATTGACAACGGCCTTGGGTAGATCATGATCTTCATGCACGATCACTTTAAGGCCATTGTCCAGCGTAAATTGCTGGTATTCGATCATACTTTTGTTTCCTCGTGCAAGATATTCCATAGTTTATCTTTGAGCTGAGTGAGACCTTTTTGGGCCACACTAGAGATAAAGAGATGCGGAATACCTGGCAGCATAGCAGAGATCTCTGCCTCTAATTCATCATCTATCATGTCGCTTTTGGTCAGGGCCAAAAAGCGAGGGGTATGAATGAGGTCAGGATTATATAGTTCAAGTTCTCTAAGGAGAATCTCGTATTCAGTTTGGATATCGTCGGCGTCTACTGGCACCATAAATAACAGCACACTATTGCGTTCGATATGACGTAAAAAGTGGGTGCCAAGTCCTTTGCCTTGGTGGGCATTTTCGATGATACCGGGAATATCCGCCATGACAAAAGAGCGACTATCCCGATAGCGCACTATGCCTAAGTTGGGTACGAGTGTAGTAAAGGCGTAATCCCCAATTTTGGGTTTGGCCTCACTCAATACCGACAGAAGAGTCGATTTGCCTGCATTGGGAAAGCCTACTAGGCCTACATCTGCGAGCATTTTGAGCTCTAGCACTGCGGCTAGCTCTCTGGCTGCTCCGCCTGGGGTCGCATAGTCCGGGACTTGGTTGGTAGGCGATTTGAAATTCCAATTGCCCTTACCGCCATGCCCTCCTCTCAGTAAGCAAAATTCCTCTCCGTTTTGGACGACTTCGCCTAGAATTGCACCTGTCTCAGCGTCTTTGACCACTGTACCCAAAGGGACCTCAAGAATTTCATTTTTGCCAGATTTGCCAGATTTGCGTTGTCCGCCACCATTGGCGCCAGCTTCGGCCTTGATGTATTTGCGGTACTTCAGATCTAGTAGGGTCCAAAGTTGGGTGTTGCCTTTAAGGATAATATCGCCTCCTTTACCACCATCGCCTCCGTCTGGACCACCTTTGGGTACAAAGGCTTCCTTACGCCATGAGACAGCACCATTGCCGCCCTTGCCGCTAGTAAAGTAAATTCGTACGTGATCAACAAACTGAGATTGCATAATAGTCCGTAATTGAGGCGAGCTTTTACCTATTGGAGTACTCCGGCGATACGTTCGGCTATTTCTTCGATAGAGCCGACACCTTCAACTTCGCTGAGTTTTTCTTGCCCTTGGTAGTAAGAGGCTACTGGTAGGGTTTTTTCGTTGTATTCAACGATGCGCTTACGAATAGTTTCTTCATTGTCATCGGCACGCCCACTGTCCTGACCTCTTTTTACCAATCTGGTAACGAGTTCTTCGTCAGGTACTCTGAGGCTTACCATATGGCTGATACTGGTGTTCATCTCTGTGAGAAGCGTATCCAAGGCTTCTGCTTGCGCAACAGTACGTGGGAAACCGTCGAAGATAAAACCTGCTGCCTCAGGATTGCTTTCTAAGCGCTTGCGAATCAACTCGATGACGATTTCATCGCTCACCAATTTACCTGCATCCATGATGGCGGTTACCCGCTGACCAAGCTCTGATCCAGAGGCTTTCTCTGCGCGAAGCATATCTCCGGTAGAGAGGTGAATGAGGCCATGTTTTTCAATGATGATGGCAGACTGAGTGCCTTTTCCGGCTCCGGGAGGGCCAAATAGAACGAGATTTAGCATAAGGATAGTTTTCAATCAGGTGGCAAAGGTACGCAATTTCGATGTATAAAGTGAGGCTGCTCACTTCATTTCTAGCTTGCATATTGGTTGCGCTTTCAAGAAAGCACAAC
>JBCAWW010000405.1:0-5682 GCA_038534415.1 Bacteroidota bacterium
AGGACAGTGAATTTATCAGTTTTGAAATTCCTCAATGGGGCAGTCCGACTCAATATGTCAATCCTGATCCCATCTATTGGGAAATCATATTTATCAATCAGGAGATTGATTATGAGGCAAGGTTTTTTGTAGAGCTTGCTTAGGGACAAATATCTAATCTTGGAGAGAATAACATCTAATTCGCAGTATGGGAAATCAATCTTTTTTCAGTGGCTGGATGATTGCTTAGTTTAAAGATCGATTGAGCTTACTCCCTCAAAAATCCCCCTAATGAAAAGCTACTTTTTCCTACTGATCGCTTGCTGCGGATTTATCAGTTTAAGTGCACAGGAACCTTATCTCTTTGAAGAGCAAAACGGACTAGTCGTTATAGAATCCACTTCCGTCCCCGAATTTAGTAGTTGGAATAAAGACACCAGCTTTGCGGGTTTTACGGGAGCAGATTATCTCCGATATGAGGGTTCAAACCTCTACAATGATCCGGGCCATTCGCGCTTAGTATATAAAGTACAAATCAGCAAAACTGGCACCTACCGTTTACAATGGCGTAGTCGCATCACCGCTGGTACCAGCAATACCGATCACAATGATAGTTGGTTAAGATTGCCCGATGCCTCCAGCTTTTATGCCCAAAAACCCAATAGCACCCTTTATCCACACGGAAGTGGTCAAGCCCCTAATCCCGCCGGAGCCGGCAAGCAAGGATGGTTCAAAGTTTATCAAAATGTACTTGATAATTGGACTTGGAATACCTCCACTAGCGATCACGATCCCCATAGTATTTATGCACGCTTTGACTCAGTAGGAGTCTATACCATCGAAGTAGCAGGTCGTTCTTTTGGGCATTCCATAGATCGAATAGTCCTTTATCATAGCGAAGTGAGTGCTACTCAGGCATTGGACCTTAATCAGTCAGAGTCTCCCAAATCTGTGGTTTCTTCTATCCAGATAGAAACGCAACACCTCAAAGTGTTCCCCAATCCAGCCCAAGGGCAGCTAGAGTTCCAGCTTCCAGCCTCTTTCATGCCAGGCCAGCAAGAAATCAAGATCATGGATCTTTCGGGTCGGCTGGTCAAGAAGCATTCTCAGCTAGTCTCAGCCGGTGATAGAATCATCATCCCCTTATCAGCTATCGCTTCAGGTGCCTATTTTCTGCTCATTGAGACGGAGCAAGAGGCTTATCGGACGCGCTTTGTCAAGCTTTGAGAATTTGCATAGGTCGTTCTCAGCTTAAAGTAAGCAGATGTGGTTTGGCGTTCCAGCATGGAGCCAATTCAAAAGCGAAAAGATAATGATTACATAATCGCCCTAGCGACGCTTCTTGATCCCTAAAACGCCCAAGAGGCCTCTGGTTAGCTCTCGTGCGACAGTACGTCCCACTTGACGGACCATCGTGTTTTTTGAGATTTCTTCGATGAAACTTGGCTCAGCTTTACGCTTACGCGAACGTGAAGAAGTGCTAGTCTTACGGACCTTACGTGCCTTTTCGCGTTCGGCCTTCATCTTGGCTTGGTGCTCTTCTTTCTCCGCCTCTTTGATGCGCTCCGTCAACAATTCGTAGGCGCTATCGCGATCTACATCCTTATTATACTTTTTGATCATTGGAGACGCTTTGATGATCGCTTTGATCTCAGCATCAGTCAAAACATCCATACGCGACTGTGGTGCGCGCAACATGGTATGGGCGAGAGGGGTTGGAATCCCTTTTGCGTTTAGAACGGTTACCAAGGCTTCACCTATGCCCAAGGAGGTCAGCAAATCTTCGACCTCATAGTAGTCGGTTTCGGGGAAGTTTTGGGCGGCAAGTTTGATCGCCTTGCGATCCTTAGCCGTAAATGCGCGCAGCGCATGCTGTATTTTCAATCCCAACTGGCCCAAGACATCGTCCGGTACATCAGCAGGATTTTGGGTACAAAAGAAGATCCCAACTCCTTTGGAGCGGATCAATTTGATGATCGTTTCGATCTGATTGAGCAACTCGTCTGAGGCCTCATCAAAAATCAAATGTGCCTCGTCGATAAAGATGCATAGCTCAGGGCGGTCAGCATCTCCTCTCTCGGGGAAAGTCGCGTATACTTCCGCCAAAAGGCTCATCATAAAGGTAGAAAACAGCTGCGGGCGGTCTTGGAGATCCGTTAGACGGAGGATAGAAACCACACCTTTGCCATTCTCATCGATGCGACATAAGTCATCTACGTCGAAGGAGGGCTCACCAAAAAAGCGTTCGGAGCCCTGTGCTTCTAAGGCGATCAGCTTACGTAAAATCGCCCCTACCGAAGCAGTAGAGATACGACCATATTCTCTCTGGATCTCTTCCTTGCCCTCGTTGACCAAGAAATTAAGGGTACTCTTGAAGTCTTTGAGGTCGATCAGAGGTAACTTATTGTCGTCACAATATTTAAACACCACCGCCACTACAGTTGACTGTACATCGGTGAGATTAAGAATCTTGGAAAAAAGAACAGGTCCAAATTCTGTAACTGTCGCTCTCAATTTGACACCTGGCTCGTCAGAGAGCGAAAGGAGTTCGACAGTCGAACCCGCCGCTTCAAAGGCAAATCCAATATCGCGATGACGTTCATCTATTTTGGGATGTCCATCACTAGCAACCGCTATGCCCGAAAGATCTCCTTTGATGTCCATGAGGAGGGTTGGAATCCCATGATTGGCCATCTGTTCGGCCAATATTTGTAGGGTTTTGGTCTTTCCTGTACCTGTAGCGCCAGCGATCAAGCCGTGACGGTTTAGGGTTTCTAAGGGAATATTGATCCAGGTTCCGGTTTGGGTTTCACCCTCGATCATGGCTCCCCCTAAGCAAAGTGCCTCGCCCTCAAAGGTATAGGCAGAGAGCATTTCCTCATTGAACTGTTCTTTCATAATCACGAAAATAGCATTTATAGCTTGGGACGCAAAAGAGTCTATGAGGTCAGTTTATATATGCATCCGCTTCCCGCTTTATTTTTCCCTTTTCAGTTTCTTTTTTTCCACCTCCAACCTTTTGGCACATGATTAGTTGAGGTAAATAGTTTGTAAAGGTGTTCCATATTTAAAATCACCTCTAACAATTCCCTTTGCTATGAACAAACCTCAACTAATCGCACTCCTCTTTTTTGTGGGCCTCACCGCCACTGCAGGAGTGATGAAAATCAACCTGGCACCCACTTTACGTACCGGAGCGCCCAATGAATCCTCCTGTGCTGGCTGCCACAGCGGTAATGTCAACAATGGCCCCGCCTCAATCAACTTCAATCTCCCGACCGATTATGTCCCGGGTCAGACCTACTCCCTGACCTATGAGATTGATGACAGTAGTTTTCCTAATGGACGTTTTGGGTTTACCACTACCGCCCTTGACGGGAGCAACCTCAAAGCGGGAGACTTTATTGCGCTCAACACCACTACCACCTCTCTGCAAGTGGGCAGTGTACAAGGCAGCCAACGCCAGTATATTGGACACAAAGATGCCTCAGGTTCAGTCAATACTTGGACCTACGAATGGACTGCTCCTGCCACCGATGTTGGACCCGTCCAATTTTACGTAGTGGGTATCTCAGCTGACGGTAGCAATTCTACGGCCGGGGATTTTGCCTACCAGCAATCCTTTACGATCAATCCTACTACGGTACCGCCTTCGGCAGGATTTGAGATCAATAGTCCCCTCTGCGCGGAACGCCAAATCGTGTTTCAGGACACTTCAAGCGGCTCTATTGATACTTATGCTTGGGATTTTGGGCCTAACGCTACTCCTCAGACTGCAAATACCGCCGGACCTCATGTGGTTACTTATAGCCAAGCAGGAACTCAAGACGTACAACTCATTGTTACAAGCGGCACCGAATCTGATACGAGTAATACTCAAATAGACCTTAATACCAATCCTGCCGAACCCGCTATCGCCTATGCAAACGACAGTTTGGTTGCGAGTGGAGAAGCAGGGGCCTACCAATGGTACTTTGTCCTGGCAGGTGGCAATCTCGACAGTATCCCTAATGCGAGTGATTCGGTCTTGGTTTATGCCGATTTCTATGACCTTTCTCAAAACTCGGGTATGGTCCAGGTCAGTGTAAAAAACAATAGTGATTGCGCGACTTTTAGCGAGTCATTCACCCTCCCATTCCGTACCTCTATAGGTAATCAGCTGGCAGGAAATGCCATCAGTCTTTACCCCAATCCTACCAAGGATTTACTTTTCTTAGACTATGATTATAGCGGCCGTGCCGAACTCCAAATCACCATCCTTAGTCTAGAAGGAAAAGTCCTACAAAGACAGCAAGAGCTTAGCGGACAAAATCCCATCAGCCTGTCTACTGCTGGCATAGCGCGTGGATTGTACTTACTGGAAGTACGCCACGGAGCCCAAAAAGAAGTTTTCAAATGGCGTAAAGAATAATTCTTTTCCCCCATCATCTTTTTGACTGCGAGTAGAAAGTAATTCTACTCGCAGTTTTTTATTGGGGGATGAATATTTCGAAAATTTTTACAGCGAAATTTCAACCTATTTCTTATGTTTAAATCTATTAGGAGCATTGGTTGGGTCGGCCTAACTGATGCCTTGACCATAAACACCCCCTAATACCTTTCTCCTCCATGGCAATAGTTACCCTTATCCTCAAAGCTATCAGTGTAGTCCTAAGAGCCATCGCCCTAATATTTGGACGAAAAGCAGAGGCAGCCGAATCCGAATCCAATTTTTTTGTTGAAAAACCTACTGTCCTTGACGCCCTCAACCGTTTCCGGAGCCAAGAATTGCCCCCGATATTTGATGCGCTTGATGGGGATGGTCAAGAAAAGTTAGCCATAGATGCACTTGCATATGAGGATGAAAGTCTTGTGCTGGGCCTTATCCCAAAGATCAAAAATCCAGAAAATGCCTATCGCGTAATCAAGAGCGCCCAAACCCTTTTCATCGAACAAGGAAAACAAGAGGCCTTGGTCAAGCTTATCAAACTAGCCTATCCCCTTCTCCCCAAAATGAGAAATGCGACTACTCCTATGGCGGGCCATAGAGATCTAAATTTGCTCGCCATTGACAATCTAAAACCCAATGTCGCTTGGGGCTTACTCGTCAAATCGGAAAAGGTACTTCCGGCATTCAAGCAACTTGCCCAAGACGGCAGCCGTGAGAATTTGATGGAAGCGAAACTGAGCGTTCTGCGCAGCATCTCTAACCCTCAACACGCTAAAAAACTCCTACAGGAGATCAGAAACCATCTCGAAGGCATAGATTCCTATAACATCAAGAGTAGAGGAAAACTTATTTTACTCAAGGCTCTCCTTGCTATTTATCAGCAGTTTGGAGATGAACAAGCTTGGGAGGAAGCCCAAGAATTGGGGCAAGCTATTTTTCAAGCGCATGACCCACGCCCACTAGCACTGCTGGTTCAGCATGCGCCAAATACGCAACTGATAAATAAATTTTTTGAGCCTTTAGCCCAAGCCCTCCAAAACCTAGGCGATGAACCATTTGGCTGGATCACCTTTGGGTATTTTAAGGAAGTTGCCAAGGCCTATCAAAAGGCGGATAAATTAGAGGACTACTTTGCTTGGATTCGTAGCATCCCTGAGGCTTTTGCCAAACTCCTCCTCCGCGAAGAGCATCAATACATTGACGATCCCTACCCTCAAATCTATCCTTATTCCCAAATAGCAGAGCTTTGTCTGGAGTACAATAAGGTAGCAGAA
>JBCAWW010000406.1:0-5679 GCA_038534415.1 Bacteroidota bacterium
TCCCAAATCTCCGAGGTACGTTCGTAAACGATTCGCTCTAGATTTTCATTTTGCAGATGCAGGCGGCGCACATTGTAACGCACTGTGCCATACACCAAACCGATTACAATCAGGCCATAACCAAGCCATGCCCAAATGGTCCAATACCAAGGTGGCTTGATTTTGAAGCTAAAAGCAGTTGCATCACTAAGTTGCCCATAGCGATTGCGGGCCTGTAGCTCAAAGGTATAGTTGCCAGGAGGCAAGAGGGTATATTCTTTTTGGCGCAAGTCTGACCAGGGAGACCAAGCACTTTCCTTGCCACTTAACCTAAATCGGTAACGCGTCCCCAGCTCAGAGGGGTAAAAGGGGGCTACAAAGTGAAAGCGTATGGTATTGTGTTTATGATCTAGATGGAGTGGCCCCCGATCGATAACACTTTGACTAAAGGCTAAGATAGAATCTCTGATGGTTTCAACCTTACGGATCACAGGTGGCACCAGAGGAGGTAATTTGCGGGCATCTGCTTTATGGTATCGATAAAGGCCTTCAGAAGTACCGATCCAAGTGGTGCCTTCCTTTTCAGGATAAAGCTCGCCCCAGACTTCGACATTATCCAATCCTTTTAAGAGGAGGGAGTCCCGGCGATAAAGGCCATCTGGCGATTTCCAAGCCACTTCTAGCCAGCGCTTCCCCTTGCGGTAGCAAGCCAGCCAAACATTGCCAGACTCATCAGTCTTAAGACTCAGGATCCCCAGATTGCGAAAGGGTAATAAAGTATCAGGCTGAAATTCATGTGCTTGCTCATCAAAGCGATACAAACCGTTTTGCGTAGCAAAAATCATCTCACCATCCAGATTATAAATCCCTTGTATAGCAGGAACATTGCTGTAGCGTTCCACCAATTTGGTCTTGCTTGGATTTTTTTCCTGGAGTTTGATCCTGACTACCTGCTCTCCCCCCAAAAACGGTACCGCCCATAGGCTACCGTCAGGATCTTCCGCTATCATGCGGAAGCGCTGTTCAAGTCCTTCTATTTTTTTACGAGCTGTCCAGCGTCCGTTTACCCAATCCATCCACTCGATACTCATCCCTAAAGGCAAGTGGTACATACGATTAGCTTGGTAGGTAGACTGATAGAGATTGTAGCTCTGGTCTGAATTAGGTGCCCGGATTGCCCTACCGTTGCGGATTTCAAAAAGTCCGCGTACGGAGTTGACGAAGAGATGTTTTTTATTTTCCCCTAAACCGGGAACGCCAAAGAAGCTCCAAGATTCGGCTCCTATCCCCGGCACTGCTTCAAAACGATTGTTTTTGAGGACATATACCCCTAAAGCAGTGGCGGCATAAAGCTTACCTTCATGTCGATAACTATCAAAAACAATCCCGGGTAAACCCAATGATTCGTCCCAATGACTGAGGGGATCAGCGACCTCTAAACGAGAGATACCTCGCGAAAGCGCTAGCCACAAGGAATTATTTCGATCTAGGTATGCCCCCATGATCAAATTGTCTTGCAGACCGTTTTGCTCATTGATGTGTTGCAACAACTGGCCTTCTCGATCAATGACAAATAATCCATCTTTGACGGTGGTCAAGAGTAATTTATCCTTTCCGAGAGCGAGGAATTCACTGACAATAGATTCGGTGAGAATCTCATCGACAGCGGTCTCAAAGGGAGTAAGTTGTATGCCTTGACGACGAAACTTTATACGCACGAAGCCAGACTTCAGAAAACGGGCGATGACCTCATCAGGGCCTACCTCAGCTAAACCGATCATGATTTTCCCTTTGAGCGACTCACTACCGGGGATCACCTCAAATTGCTGACCGGTCCATTGGTTTAGCCCGGACTGGTCCAAGGTCAATAGACGATTGGTGGCCGCAAATATACCACTAGAAGACCGCGCCTGGGGGACATCATAGGACTGTAAGGTGTCAGGGCTCCCATAATAAAATTTGCCCAGGGAGAAAGTGCGGAAAAAGGCTCCATTAAAGCCGCCAAAGACTTGCACTAAATCTCGAAACTGATCTGGGAGTTGGGCACTCAGCGAATAGTACTGCATGAGACCGACCGAATCAGGTGCTAAATAACCAAATTCACCGGGGCCTCCGACATAAACAGTACCCACGCTATCCACTGCCAAGGATCTCACCGCCACTTGGTTGGGGAGTTCGATCAGCCGCCAATTAGCGCCATCATATTCTAGGACTCCTCGAAAATTGCCAAAATACATCAGCCCACGCCCATCTTGAACAGCGGCATAATTGGCTGAGCTGGCCTTGTATTCCCGAGGAAGATAATTGCGTATAAAAGGATTCCCTTTCTCCTGAGCAATAACATAGCTCAAGGAAAGGAAACAGATCGTAGTCAGAAACAAGCACTTAAAGCGTCTCATCATCAATCTTTTGTACGATCAGAGGCCCCAAAATGGTACATTTTTCGCCTCTTATTATTCTGGCAATGCGGCCAAAATACGCATTCTGAGAGTAGAGACATCCTTCAATATTTGTCGTTGGTCGAGTGTAAGAAGTTGTTGGTCCTTCATCAGCCACTTTCCGGCGACCATGCTATGAGTTACATCGCTACCATCAGCACAATATACAATTTGTGAATAAACATCATAAAGTGGTTGCATATGCAAGGCTTTATTTGAGACAATTATTAAATCTGCGGCCTTGTTAAGCTCTATAGAACCGATTTTATTTTCCCAGCCCATCAGCTTTGCGCCCTCTATGGTCGCCATTCTCAAAACGGTTTCTGCCGCTAATACCGTAGGGTCCAAACGGTGGACTTTGGCTAGCTTGGCAGCCGTACTCATTTCCTCAAACATATCGAGGTCATTGTTGGAAGAGGCTCCGTCTGTGCCAAGGCCAACGTTTAGTCCTCTCTCCTGCATTTCAGGCACAGGGGCAACGCCACTGGCCAATTTCATATTGCTCTCGGGACAATGAGCAATCGAAACGCCTTTTTGGGCCAGGACCAATTGATCTAAAGAATCTAACCAAACGCCATGAGCGCCCACAAAACCGGCTCGCCAAAAACCGAGGCTGTCTAAATAAGCCGTTGGACTTTGGGCATAGCGGGCGGCAATGATGCCTTGTTCTGTTTGGGTTTCAGAAATATGAATATGAAGGGGGATCTCCAATTCTTGAGCCAAGGCAGAGGCTTCAACTAAGAGTTCTGCGGAGCAGGCATAAGGAGAATGAGGCGCCACAGAAACACCAATGCAGGGATGATCGCGATAGGTGTTGGCGAGTGTTCGAGTAGCCTCCATAGCAGCCGCAGCCTTGGGATAACTGGGGGTAGGATAATCCAACAATCCTTCTCCCACTCGACCTCTCAAACCGGCTTTCTCCGCGACTCCTGCAATTTCGTCTGCGAAGAAGTAAGCATCATTAAAACAGGTGGTTCCTGTCCTGATCAGCTCTGCCATGGCGAGTTGACTACCTATTTTGATGGCCTCACGATCCATAAAAGCAGCTTCGGTAGGCCAAATATATTTTTCTAACCAATCGGATAATGGGAGATCATCCGCAATTCCACGCAATAAACTCATAGGCAAATGCGTGTGAGTATTGATGAGGCCCGGTAGCACAAAGTTGCCTTGAGCATCAATATTTTCGTGGGCTTGGTAGGTATCTTTTAAAATGCTATCGGGTCCTAGCTTCACGATCAAACCTTCATTGATAAGTAGGGTACCATTGGAAATAATGGTTCCTAAACTGTCGACACAAATGATGATCGCATTAGAAATCGCAACATCTACTTGTTTTAGCTGTTTGTCGGATTTACAGGCAAACAATGAACAAGCAAGCAAAAAGGTCATAAGTCCAAAAACCAGATAGAAATCTCTAATCGGCATATTTCAAAAAATTGAAGCGTCAAGCTTGGGGATAAATTCCGAATCTTAGAACAATAAGCAAAAGTAGGTTGTAAATTGCCGAAAAATTCAAACTTGGTTGGGCAATGGTTTTATGTATATTTGAAATATCTCAACCCTTCTGATTAGTAATTGTAAGAAAAACTCATGAAGAACCTTCGTCATTCCGTATTATTCATTCTAGTTAGCTTATTGCTAATAAATGTCCAGGCACAAAATGCCGAGGCGGAAAAACAATTGGAGGCTGAAGTCCGTGAATTCGCCACTACCTACGCAAATTTACCGACGACCAAAGACAAAGCCGCCGTCCTAAAATACTTTAGCAAAGAGGTTACCTCAGTAATCTATGTTTTCAATATCTCTGGCAAATCCCGCGCCTCTACTGGGGACTACAAAGGATTTGAGGGTTATTTGGACAATATGCTACGTGCGAGTGGTATCCAACTCGGATACGACATTCAGGAAATCAGCAATATTTATGTAAGTGGCAGCAATGCTACCGTTACCTATCGGGTCAATTATGAAACTAAAATCCCAAATGGCATTTGGGTTAAGGGTTCTGAGACCGTCAACCTAGCTTTTGAAAAACGTGGTGATATCTGGATGATCGTACACTACACCATCGTACAGTTTGAAGATGAAAAACTCAGAGGCACCTGCCTCTGTGAGCTATTTATCTCTGAAGCTGATGATGGAGAGGTCGTTTCTAAAACCACCATCCCTTCTGGCCGCAGCTACAATACTGAATTCAACAACTTTGAGTTCCGTACCGTAGGAGGTGATCAAATCATCAAGGTAAAAGACAAGGTATATAAGCGTCTTAAGACTGGGGCGGTAATCGCGATGCGCGATGGCGAAGAGGTACAAATTGGTATCTCTAATAGCAAAAAAGAAACCGTCCTCATGATCATTGGAGATGATCTGTATGGCGATAGCTGTGCGACGCTCAAGACCAAGAAATAATCATATTTCCTTTAAATTGGAAAGTCCGTAGCCTATCCCTTCGGGGAACGCTACGGACTTTTTTTATTACTGAAAGCTTAGTCCTGCTTCAGTTTAAACATAAAGGGCAAGGTCACCCAGTACTTAACTGCTTTACCCTCTTTTTGCGCTGCTGTAAATTCAATATCAGCGATATGCGCATCGATCGCATCGGTAAAAACTGATTCTGGATTTCCCAGATACTCATGTTTGACATATTTGCCATCCTTACCGATGAGGATCTTAACCAATACTTTTGCCTCTTTATTGGCCTTGGCAGCCGCTTTGGGATAGCCAATGGCCTGATAGACACTCGCCATATTGACGGGTTTGGGAGGCGTATCTACTTTGTCTTGTGCTTGTAAGGAGAAGGCCAATGCAAACAAAAAAACAAGCATAGGGATTCTGAGCTGCCAAGGGGCAGAAAAATGTTTCAACATGATATAAGTGATTTGAGGTAAGTTTATAAGATAAGAATGAGCGTTCTCGGAGAGTGTCTGCTCTTAATCGATCAGTTTAAAATTGAAGGGAATGTTGACGTAAAATTGGACTGCTTTACCGTCTTTTTTGGCTGGCTCAAAACGAAGCTCTTCAATTTGGACTTGCACAGCTTTAGTTAAAACAGGATCAGGGCTGTTAATGATAGTGTTGGAAATGTATTCTCCCTCTTTGCTTACTAATACCTTAGCGATCACAAGACCTTGAATGTCATTGTCGCGTGCGGCTTTAGGATAACCAATGTTTTTTTGCACATCGATCATATTTAGTGGTTTAGGTTCTACATCTACCTCAGTTAGCAATTCTTGATCCTGAGGCTGGCAGGCAAACAAGATCA
>JBCAWW010000407.1:0-5667 GCA_038534415.1 Bacteroidota bacterium
CCGAAAGAAAATATCCTATCGATTTTCATTATCTCCACAAACGAGAATTTACCATCATGTTTTATATACCTGATGGCTATGAAATAGAGAGTTTACCCACAAAGGCTTCCATCACTTTACCGGAGCGAGATATGAGTTTTCGTTACAACGTTGAGCATTTCGATGACGTGATCCAGATCCAATACCTTTATGAGACCAAGCGCTCCGTTTTCAAAGCCGAAGCCTATACGATGCTACGACAACTTTATGACTATATGCTTAGCAAGCAGGGAGAGCAAATCGTTCTTCGAAGAAGTATAAATCCAGATGCCAACGAATAAAAACACCTTGACGCAAATCTTCAATCCATGACATTCACACGAACACTTCTCATTTATTGTTTTTTGTTTATAGGCTTTCAGTCGGTCCAAGCTCAAGGCCCTCGATTTGATGCCAAATATTCTCAGTTTCCAGATGCCGATGCGGTGATGGTCCTTAACAAAGGGACCATGAATATCGTGGAAGGCGCGCGTTCTTACCAGATACGAGTTGACTATAAAGTACAGATCCATATCATCAGCGAATCGGGTTTAGAAAATGCCGATATCAAATTGCCTTTTTATAGTCGGGACGATTATGAGTCCATTGGTTCTATCAAAGGCAAAACCATGAATGTGGTCGATAATAGCATGAAGGAAAGTCCGCTTTCTCCTAAGCAAATCTTTGAGCAAACTGTCAGCGAGAACTGGAGCGAAATGCGCTTTTCTATGCCCAATGTCAAGGTCGGCTCGATCATCGAATACACTTATTCACACTTCAGTCGGTCGATTCGCTTATTCCAATTTGAGTTTCAAAAGGAGCTTCCCGTGGTCAAAAGTCAATTCACTGCTTTTATTCCAGACTTTTTAGGATACTCATTTTTGGCCCAAGGTAGTCATACTCATCTCATGCAACGAACTTCGCAGACCTCCTGGCAGATGCAGAGTATTCCGGCTATCAAACGAGAAAGCTACGTCAGTGGGATGGATGACTATATTGACAAAATCATCTTGCAAATGGACAGCTATCTTGATCGCTCCGCTGGTAGAGTGGTGACATTGACAGATAGTTGGGAGAGTCTCACCAAAGAGTTTTTTTCAGAAAAATACATCGGCAAGAAATACAACAAAGACAAAGGGGTGCATAGCATCGCTCAAATGCTGACCGCTAGTACAAATGATCCCAAAGAAAAACTGATTATTTTACATGACTTCATTCGAAACAAATTGAGCTACAACGGTAAGAGGCGCATTGTCTCCAAAGAAAAGTCATCCGAAATACTCGAAAGAGGCGTTGGCAACAGTGCAGCCATCAATCTCTGCCTTCGAGAAATGCTGGCAGGAGTCGGTATTGAAGCCCATCCTTTGTTGATCAGCACTCGCCAGCATGGCCGGATTGTGAAAAGCTATCCATTATTGACCCAATTCAACCATCTGATTTGCTATGCTCAGATCGAAGGGGAAGAATATTTTTTAGATGCTACGAATGATCTTCGACCTTATGATCTTTTGGCTTATGACGATCTCAATGGTGAAGGCTGGCTCCTCAATCGGAAAGCACCCCGCTGGGTAACGATTCCCTCCCAATACAATGCAAAGCAAAATATCACCGGCATGCTTGAAATCAAGGAGGATGGTAGCCTAGAGGGCGAAATTCAAATTTATGCGCATGGATATGAAGCCTTAGATTATCGGACCTATTTATACCAAAAAGGGGAATCCGCATTTTGGCAGCATTACATTGGTGATTATCTACCTGATGGCGAAATCATCAGTTCAGAAATCCTGGGAGCGGACAATCCCGATACTACTTTTTGCTTCAAAGTAAAATTTAATACCTCAGAGTATGTAAATATTGCCGGCGATAAAGTCTACTTCTACCCAACGCTGATGTTTGGCATGTCCGATAATCCCTTTCTAGAACCGAAGCGAGAATTTCCCATCGATTTTGTTCATAGCCAAGAAGAACTCATTGCTCTGGTGTTTCGCTATCCTTCACATTGGGCTGTAGATACTGAGCCGAGCAACGCACGCGTCACTTTCCCGAACAAAGAAATACTGATGGAATTTCAAAGTAATGTGGGAGAAGGTACCGTAGAGTTACGCAATCGTTTTGTCATCAATGATCCATTTTTTATGCCCGAAGCTTATGCTGGCTTGAAAAAGCTCTTTGACAAATCTATTGCCCTTCATGGCGAGCCTGTAGTATTTACGATCAATCAAACTGACAAATAGCCCTCTATAAACCTCGAATCACACCCTAATATTGCAAAATGCGAATACACAAGATTTTAGCCTTCCTACTCATTTTTGCTGGATTTTTTGAAGCTCATGCACAAGGATACTCCGTCTCAAGTATCACAGAAGAAATGCAAAAAGATGCTCATGCGGTAGTCCGGAGAGAATACACCAATATCAAAGTGCAAAACGAAAGTCGCTCGATCATGCAGGTCAATAAAGTGATCACGGTGCTCGACTCCAAAGGCTTGGACATTGCTGCCATCGGCATCCCCTATGACAAATTTGATAAGGTGCTAGAGATTTCGGCTGTGATTTATAATAAGTACGGCAAGCTGGTCAAAAAAATCAAAGCCAAAGAGTTTGGCGATATTAGTTATAGTGCTTCTAGTCTGGCCACCGATACGCGCTTGCGGATTTACCAACCCAGCCCCGACTCCAAAGTGGGCATGCCCTTTACCATCGAGTACAATTACAGCGTGCAGACCAAAGGACTTTTTAGCTTCCCACGCTGGGTACCGCTTGACGACGAAAAACTCGCAATCGAATTTGCGGCGCTAGAATTGACCGTTCCTAATCGAGATTTCATCAACCACCGCAGTCAAAACTTGACCGAAGAAGTACGAATTAGTCAGGAAAATGATGGCACCCATTATCGTTGGGTCGTCGAAGACATCATGCCTTTCGAACGCGAACCGATGAGTCCTTCTTTTTTGCAACAAGTGCCGATGGTGCATCTCGCCCCCAAATCCTTCAATATCCAAGGTTTTAATGGCGACGCCAATAATTGGAACAATCTAGGCGCTTTTTTCTACGACCTCAACGACAACCGCCAAAGTCTGCCCGAAGAGCTCAAAACCAAAGTAGAAGAACTAACTGCCGGCCTTGATGATCCTCTCGAAAAAGCCAAAGTGCTTTACGAATTCATGCAAAGCAATACCCGCTATGTCAGTATCCAATTAGGCATCGGGGGTTGGCAAACATTTGAAGCCGAATACGTTTTCACCAATGGTTACGGCGATTGCAAAGCGCTTTCCAATTATATGAAGAGCATGCTGCAGCATCTCAACATTCCCTCTTATACAGTATTGGTGTATGCTGGGGGCGATAAACCAGACATCGTTCCCGATTTTCCTGCCAATCAGTTCAACCATATGATTCTCTGCATCCCCCAAGAAAAGGATACCACTTGGTTGGAATGTACCAGTAGTTTTGCGCCCTTTGGCTATTTGGGCGATTTTACTGAAGATCGCCATGTATTGCTACTCACTCCCGAAGGCGGTAAACTCGTCAAAACGCCCGGAAGTACAGCCGAGATGAATCAGCAGTTTCGCAATACAGATGTCTATCTTGAAAAAAATGGTTCGGCCAAAGTAGAAGTCAGCACTATTTCGACTGGCTTTCAACAAACGCGTTGGCGCTATCTTGGGGAAGAAGCCTCAGAGCGCGATCGTGAAAAATACCTTCGCAAAAGTATCGATGCCAGTAGCTTCGAATTAGAAAACTATCAATTTACCGACTGGCCCGATAGTGAGATCCCAACCTACCAAGTCAGCTATCAACTCGATGCGACCAACTGGGCCAAAAGCTCTGGCCCGCGTTTGTTTCTGACCCCCAATGTATTGGAGCGACGTCAATCCGTACCCGAAAAAAATGCCGATCGCTCTCAATCCATCGTTTTGCAATATGCATATCTAGATCGCGACACCGTCATCTATCACCTGCCCAACGGCTATGAAGTCGAAAGTCTCAATCGCGAACCCCAAGAGATAAAAACCATTTTTGGGAGCTACCGAGCCTCAGTCGAAATCAAAGATCCCAATACCCTGATCTATTACCGCGAGCTCAAGATGGAAAAAATGGAGTTACCAGCATCTTACTACGAAAAGCTGCGCGAGTTTTTCAAAGACATCAACCAGGCCGACCGTATGCAAGTCGTGCTTTCCAATAAGTCATAGTTTTTTGTTTACTGCTCCGCAGAACGATTCCCATTTACAGATCCCGGATATCTTCCTTATCCTCAGATTCCGGGATGACAGAGTAAATCTATCTCGTCATCCCGGCCAAGGTACGAGAGCCGGGATCTTTTCTTTTTTACCGCTCCGCAGAACGATTCCCATTTACAGATCCTTCGGTCCCGTATCCCGATTTCGGGACTCAGCCACAAGGAGATTCGAATTAGCGGCGCAAGATTGCCCCCTCAAGAATGAGCGTTCTGCGAAGCAGTCCCAAGTAAAAAATCTCTCCCTATCCATCTCAATTATCTGCCCAAAAAGCATCCAACAAAACTTGGGAAGGCTTTTGCCCCCTTTTTAGCGCCATTTTTTGTACGTAACAAACCACTTTATTTAGATGTGTATTTTATATTTATGCGTAATATTTTTGTTGTGTATAATTCTAATACTCATATAAGTGCAGCAATCTTTACAAACCTTCTTGTTCTTTGTAATTGGGATTACTTTCAGTCTTGGCGCTTTGGCCCAACAGACCCAAGTCCTTGGCAGTATGCCCAAAGACGGAGCCGATGGTTTGCTGAGAAATGTGGTCATCTCAGTTGGGCTAGATTTTGCGGATGCAAAAGTAGGCATCGACCCCAAAACCCTCAATGCCAAAAATATCCGACTCTATCCCAGTTCTCGACCCAATATATTGATTGAGTCTTTTGTGATCGCTGACGAAAACAATGCCTCGCTTATCATCGAACCTAGCCAATTGCTCGCACCCAATACTCAATACACTTTTGAAATCAGCCAGGGCTTACGCGATCAGGCTGGTAATTCATTTGGGCCATACAAAATCAAATTTCGGACCGGAGCGAAATCTATCCCAAAACGGATATCAACCGATCGACCCAAGATCGTGCATCAGACTCGCAAAGTCTATTGGCAACCCAAAAAAGAAATTTTTGTGGAGCCCACTATCGCAACACGTCCCGTAAAAACAGAAAAACAACCATTGCCAGAAGAAGCCTCAGCCGTAGTGGCTGAAACCAGACCAGAAATCCCAAAAACAACGGATAATCCAGAAAATACAGACCTTACGCAAAATGCGAATACGGAATCAACTAATGATTCGCAAAACGAAAAAGTAGACGAAAAAACTCAGTCAGTTGCGTCTCAGTCGATAAAAGAGGATGAGCGTTCTCCGGAGGAGAAAACGAAAATAGAAGAGCGCTCTAATCCAGAAAGAGAAACTAAAAGTTTAGTTGAAGAGATAGAAAAAGAGGAAGCAATCACAGTCGCGAGCATCCATTTCCCGAGTACCAAAATCGCTCTCAAAGGTAAGCTGCCGGTCAGCTTTAGACTGCCTGACAATAGTCCCATCCAATACATCGTCAAAAATACCCGAGGCGAAGTGGTCAAAAAGGGTTCGGGTAAACTCTTTGCTGGCAAGCATGACAAATTTTTATCCA
>JBCAWW010000408.1:0-5655 GCA_038534415.1 Bacteroidota bacterium
CTCAAGCCTTCAGGCTCGATGGCAAAAACTATTGTTTGCACGTGAAAACGAATACCGCCGTCTCAGCGAAAGCTTAGAACTAGCTTATCCGAGCTATTATCAAGAAAAATACAGTCTACAAGATTGGAAAATCAAAGACATTCAGGCCTCTCTAAATGCAAGGCAACAATTGATCGAATACTTTTGGGGCGAAAAGCAGCTCTTTATATTCAAGATTACCGCCCAATCGGTGCAATTAGAAAGCGTGGCAATAGATCCAAGTCTTCCTCAGGCATTGCAAAGAGTACAGCGCTTTGTGAGTAAGCCAAATGCAAGCGAACAAGCTTACCAACAATACCAAGAGGATAGCTATTTTTTATATGAGCAATTGGTAGGCAATGTAGATGCCCGATATGATGAACTCATCATCATCCCTGACGGGCCTTTGGGGTATCTGCCATTTGATGCCTTGCTCACGAGCGCAGTAAAGGAAGCCGACAAACTTCGCTACCACGAATTGCCCTACCTCCTCCAGCAGTACCGACTCTACTATCAGTATAGTGCCGCGCTCTTATTACAGGCCGCGACCAAAAGTCGTGGAGCCAAGCTTGCTTATGGGGGGTTTGCGCCAAGTTATCCGGCTCTGCCGAACGCTCAGCGAGGAGTCCAAATGGTCTTAAATCAAGACCTCTCGCAACTCGTTTTCACCAAGGAGGAGGTAAGTAATACCCAATCCATCTGGGGCGGGAAAGCCTATTTAGATGAAGCCGCAACGAAAGAAATTTTCCTACAAGAGGCGGCTGATTATAAGCTTCTCCATCTTGCAATGCATGGTTTGCTCTCTGGGGAAAACACCGAATTTGCGGCCCTTGCCTTTCATCCTAGTTCTGACAGTGCGGGTGAGTTTTTGCTCTCAATGGAAGAAATCGCGGCAATGGAGCTATCAGCAGACTTGGTCGTATTGAGTGCTTGTGAGACAGGCGCAGGTCGGCTTCGCCGAGGCGAAGGGATCATCAGTATGGCCCGAGCGTTCCGCGAAGCGGGCTGTCCCAACATCCTTATGAGTCTCTGGACTGCAGATGATAAGAGCTCAACTCTGATTATGCAGGACTTTTTTGGACGCCTCAAATCAGGTGATAAAATTGCCGAAGCAATTAGAGCCGCCAAGCTAGAACTCATGAGCACCCAACTTTTACAATCACACCCTTATTACTGGGCCGGCTTTGTGCCTTTGGGCAATCCAAATGATAGAAAATCAAACTCCCATCTGCTGCTGATTGGACTCATGCTGCTGATGGGAGTTGGTCTTGGATTTATGGCTTATCGCAAAGCAGAGGTATAAAACTTAAGGCGATTGAGCATCCCCATATAATTTCTACTAGGGTAGAGCCCTTGGGCTTTTTGCACCATTTCAGGCGTAATGGGTCCACCTAAGGCGCTGCTAGCGAGGGTCTCGGCTTGGTTAAATGAGTCAAAGCGTCTTTTGGCTTGCTGGGCGGCCTTTGTCTTATCTTTCTCCCATGGATCTATGATATCATCATAACATTCACAAGTCCAAGGATCAATAATGCCCGTACACGGAGGAGGCGTACAATCATCATCATCGGCAGCGAGCGTGATATCCATTAGTTTTTTGAACTCTGGACTAGCTTTAGATTTTTTAATTTTCAGATTCAAAGCTTTGAGGCTCCCTTTTTTGAATTTTGGTCCTTTTTGCGCCATCATGGGCAGACTTAGGAGGAGCGACAAGCTGAGGATTAATAGATTTTTCATGGGTTTATTTGGTTTTTTAGGGTACGGCTTCGCCGAACGCTCATCCGAGGAGGGGCGTGGCTTTATAGATTATCGCCCAGAATTGGCGTAGATATTCATACGACTGGTGATGGCTTTGAGGCTTTTGCCGGGATAGCGCTTTTGGGCTAGTTTGACCTGTTCGGCGCTCAGTACCGAACCACCTTGACCTTTGAGGGCTAATTGCTCCATCTGGTTAAAAGCGTTGGCGCGAGCTTTGATCTTATCATCTTCCCAAGGGTCTTTGATATCTGGCGTACACTCACAGGTCCAAGGATCGATAATGCCACTGCAGGGAGGAGGCGTACAATCATCGTCATCATCTACTCCCAAGGCCGTATTGGCGAGAGACTTAAATTTGGCGCTAGCGTCAGAACGTTTGACCTCCATCTTGAGGCTATATACTTTTGATTTTTGCAGCTTCAGCGTTTTTTGAGCCACAACAGGCAGACTCAGCAAAACGGCAAGTGAAAAGAGAAGTAGATTTTTCATTTGGTTGATTTTGAGTTTTGCTAGTTGGTCTCCGACGAACGCTAAAATGTAACTTAGCGGACGCAGAAAATATTGGGAGGCCCCTAATTTCACGACATGCTATATACCTATAGAAATGAGGCTTTGGGTGCCTGGTTTGCCCTTACAGATCACTGGGGCGAAGCGCAATCAGTCTTGCAACAGCAAAAGGGCTTGATTCATATACTGTGGAATCGTTCGGCGAAGCCGTACCCGCTCATCGTGGATAGCGTACCCTACGAGCTCAAACCTCATCAGCTCATCACGCTGACCTATCTACAAAAGCTCGAATTTCCAGCCTCTACCCAAGCCTTGACGGCCTTTTCTTTTAATAGGGAGTTTTATTGTATCAATGACCATGATCATGAGGTATCCTGCAATGGGATCATCTTTTTTGGCACGCATAAGCCGATTGTGATCAGTTTACCAGAAGCAGAGCAGCGATCTTTTGAGCTATTGTATCAGGTGTTTGTAGAGGAGTTTCAAACCAACGATCGTATCCAAGGCGAAATGCTACAAATGCTACTCAAGCGAAAGATCATCAAGACGACTCGCCTAGCGCGCGAGCACTATTTGCCTGAGGATGTGCCGACAGAGCAGGTAGATTTGATCCGCCGCTTTGGGGTTTTGGTGGATATGCATTTTAGAGAAAAGAAGCAGGTGGCGGACTATGCCGAACTCCTATTTAAATCGCCCAAGACCTTGTCTAACTTATTTGCCACGCAAGGACAGCCTTCTCCTCTGCAGCAAATACACGAGCGGATCGTACTTGAAGCCAAGCGCCAGTTGCTATACACTGACAAAAGCGTCAAAGAGATTGCCTTCGACTTAGGGTATTCAGACCCGCGCTCCTTACAGAAATTGTTCAAAAAAGTGAGTGGTCAGAGTCCTAGCGCCTTCAAAAAAGGGAAAAAAGTGCCGCTAAAGGAATAATCGCCCCCTCCTCAGGAAGTTTGCCCCCTTACTTAGGTCCATCAGCCCGGTATACTTGTACTGTCAAGCAATTATAAACAACATTTAAACAGTACAAATATTATGGCAACTTTCAATGTACCCACTCGTGAAGAAGTAAGCGCTAACAACCAAGCGATCTTTGACAACCTCCAAAAAAATGTAGGCTTTGTTCCTAATCTTTATGCCGCTTACGCTTATAGTGATACTGCCCTAGGCGATTACCTTGCCCTCCAAAACCGCAAAAGCAGCCTCAAAGCAAAAGAGCGTGAAATCATCAACCTGGTAGTGAGCCAAGTAAACGATTGTATCTACTGTCTTTCTGCTCACACTGCTATCGGAAAAATGAACGGTTTCACTGAGGAGCAAATCCTAGAGATCCGTAGGGGTCGTGCTACTTTCAACGAAAAATTTGACGCCCTCGCCAGATTTGTCCGTAACATCACGCTCAATCGCAGCAAGCCAGACGCTGAGGTTCTAGACAACTTTTTTGCGGCGGGTTATACCAAAGAAAATCTAGTGGATACCTTGATTGTGATTGGTGATAAAATCATCAGCAACTTTATCCACGGAACAACCCAAGTACCAGTTGATTTCCCATTGGCTCCTGCATTAGAAGGCGCTGCCGTCTAATTGCTTACGAGCATTGAGAGTAAGAGCCGGTCTGAATAATCAGACCGGCTCTTATTTTTTTGAAATAGATAATACCTAAGGTGCTTATCTTTTCTGGATTTTGTGAGTCAACAACACTTGACCATTGGCATCGACAAAGCTGAGTAAATACATGCCCTCGGCTAAGCTAGCCATGGAAAAACGGGCTTCTAACTCCCCTACTCCTTCGACCTGCTGCCTAAAACCGGCAAGCTGGCGGCCAGTCAAATCTGAAATTTGTAGACTTAAGTCCACTTGCTTTTCGCTTTCAAACTTCACGGTCAAAATATCACTGGTAGGATTGGGATATACTTCATAATCGACTACCAACTCCAATAAATCTTCGAGCGCGTCAGCCCAATAATTACGATCGTCTTGTTGGAAGCCTTGGGTCAGGATCAAACTACCACTGATCAGAGTCGTAGAGGCCGCTTCTCCAGCGGTAGCAGACAACTGAACGTTCCCCGCAGTGGAATAACTCCCAACAGCGCCCATTACCTGCCGCTCAAGATTGACTTGAGCAAAATTGGGTAGATAGGCAAATACCGTCAAGATTAGTATGAAAATAGATGCTTTCATATCGTTTGGTATTGGGTTTTTAAAGCTCGCTAATCGTGATGTAGCAATCATTGGCAACAGCAGCATTGACGCTGGCATCCCAAACATAAACTCTCACACTACCACCGGAAAAGTATATTGAGGCGCTACGATCTAAGGTCGCAGAAGTGGAGTTGATACGAATAGGGGTTACTTGTATGATATGGGTAGAAGGGGAAAGGCTCACGCCTGTCATAGTAACCTCAATATAATCGCTGGTATTATTATAGGTTGCAGTCAAGTTGTTGGTACCGTTGACAGTTACCGCTCCGGTTGAAGTATTGGTAATATCTAAGTTGGCTTTAGCGACAGGGCCAGCTGCACTTTGGGTAGTCCCGTCAGAATATTCAATCGTTGGGAATTCGGCCGAGCCATCAGTATTGATTCTAGCGACTACGATTGTACCTCTTTCAAGCTCCAGAAACTGAGCGTTGTTTGCAGTACCCGCATCTACTTTGATTTCTAAAACATCTCGGGCAGAAGGAGGAGCGCCAGCCTCAATACTGATCGTATTTGCGTTAGTTGTACTATGAACGATATGAAGGGGATGTGTGGGATTGGCAATACCGATACCGACATCTCCTGCAGAATACTCAATATCAGTTCCATTTTGAGTCCAGACGCTACCACCACCGGCATTATCCACATCTGGGACCCAATCAGTACCATTCCATTTCAATACATCACCAGGAGCGGGTGCACCACTAACATCTTTTAGATCCTTGATGGACATATCGGTGGCGACTTTACTATAGGGGACAGATTCGATTTCAGTAGTTCCGAGATCCACAAAGCCACTCCCATCATCCACCTCTACTTTGAGAGAACTTTCGGCGGCATTCCAGTCGATGGCATTGAAGCCCGCAAAGTCTGAGCTACCGATTATGGCTGTAAATAGTCCGTAATCATTGGTGGTAACAAATTGTGATTCTTGGAAAACATTGCTGCCACCTTGGAGGACCGAAAAGCGAACGTTTAGATTGGTATTGGCAATCAAGGAGCCGCTATTGTCGCGAGCGACTGCTTGGTAGGAAATTCCTCTATCTTGGGCAAATGAAGCGAAGGGGATTAAGAAGGCAAATAAAAGACTAAGTAAGTGATGGTGTCTCATCTTCAAAATGGTTTTAAGGTGTTAATTACCATTCTTAGACGGCCAACAATGGCGCAATACATTTT
>JBCAWW010000409.1:0-5647 GCA_038534415.1 Bacteroidota bacterium
TAGCCCTAAAACTTTTGTCGATAACAAGGCTGAATTTATACCTCACATATCCTATCATATCTACAAATATGACAAGCGAGTGGCTTCAAAATGGGTGTTTGGTTATCTAGCCGGAAAAACGATAAGCGATAGTCTCCAATTGGAGGTTCCAATCAGCCTAGATTTAGAACCAGGGGATTATCATGTGATTTTTACCATCACTCAGGGATGGTTTCACAGCGGCTATAATGGCAGTTATGTGCCTATAAAAATCCTAGCTCCAACTGCGCCTCTTCAGACATCATCTCTTTATCCCAAGGCGGCTCAAAAGTAAGTTCTACTTCTGCCGTTTCGACTCCGGGGACGGAAAGCGCTTTTTCTTTTACCTCGGCGGGCAACATCTCTGCCGCGGGGCAGGCTGGAGCAGTCAAGGTCATGAGAACGTGGGCATTTTTGAGGTCATCAGACACATCGATTTCATAGATCAATCCTAGTTCATAAATATTGACTGGGATTTCTGGGTCATAGACGGTTGAAATCTGTTCTTTGATGAGGGCTTTTATTTCTACTTTGGTCATTGTGTTATCCTTAATCTTCAGATAGAAACGAAAATCATGACACTTTGTTAACTCGCTTGTTGCTGCATGGCAAGTGCATAATATTTCATCTGTTTGATCATCGCATTGAGGCCATTGGATCGAGTAGGGGATAGGTGCTCACGCATACCGATTTTGTCAATGAAATCAAGCTCTGCATTTAATATTTCTTGGGGCCTTTGGTCAGAAAGGACTCTCATCAGCATAGCAATCAGGCCTTTGGTGATGATGGCATCACTGTCGGCCGAAAAATGGACTTTATCGCCTTGATGGTCGGCGGCTAGCCAAACCCGAGATTGGCACCCATGCACGATATTGTCTTCAGACTTTTTGGATTCGGGCAGGCTGTTGAGGTCTTGGCCCATTTCGATGAGATATTGGTACTTGTCCATCCAGTCATCGAACATGCTAAACTCTTCTACTATTTCCTGCGCTGCTTCAGCAATCGATAATCCCATGCTCTTAAGTTTGTTCGTTTATGGCCTTATGTAAGGCAAAAATACATAAAGCTTCGCTAATACGTCCGAAAAAATAACTAAGAAAGTGTAATACTGTTTGTGCTTTAGACACTAAGTCCTAAAAGCTGATGCATGAACGAAGCTGACTACCTCAATTTAATGGCCGAAAATCAAGAGCGTTTGCAGCGAATCTGCCGCTTTTATTGCCGTGATATTGAGGCCCAAAAGGATTTGATGCAAGAAATTGCTTTTCAGATATGGCGCTCTAGGGAGCGCTATCGTGGGGAGGCGCAGCTCAATACGTGGCTCTATCGCATAGGTATCAATACTGCATTGGTCTTTTTGAGAAAGCAAAAAAAGCGTGAGATGCAGCGACTGGACGAAAAACCTCCAATGCCGGCAGTTGGGGGAAATCCTGAAGAAGAGTTAGAAAGACAAGAGCGAATGGAATTGCTCATGCAGGCGATCAAACAGCTAAAAAAGCTTGATCAGAGCATCATACTTTTATATCTGGAGGAGTTGAGTTACCAAGAAATCGCCAAAGTTACGGGCCTGAGCGAAAGCAATGTGGGTGTGAAAATCAATCGCATCAAAAAAAGAATCAGTCAACATTTGAAAAATATCACGGCTTATGAACTTAGATGAGTTGAAAAATGACTGGCAGGCTCAAAAGTTAGCAGCGATTGAGCCGAAACTGGAGAAGGGGGCTTTGAAGCATAAATTTAGCAGCCAGCTAAAAGCCTTTGAACGAGACCATAATGCTCAGGCCGTTTTACTGATGGGTATCGTGCTAGGATTATTTGCCCTGCTTAGCCTCAGCGGTTGGCTGCTAAAAGGCCATTTGTTTTCCAAGGTTTTGACATTCTCCTTCGGAGGAACGGCTCTCTTCCAAATCGTACGATACTATGCCATCCGGGCGAAATTAGTGCCAGATGTAGATATCAGGGCTTATTTGGAACAAAGCCTGCACCAGCTCCGCTGGCATCGATATAATGTCTACGTAATGAGTTTGATTGGGGCAGTTCCGATCCTGAGCTTTGGCTTAGTCGAACTCTTGAGAGATTGGGCTACTATCGATAATGCAAGCTTGATTGGACTGATGGCTTACTTTGGTATTGCCATCATTTTGGTAGGCTTAATTTATTGGTATCAAAAACGTTTTATGTACGATACCGTTCTCTTAAAAAAGGAAATACAATCCATTTTATCAGAATATACAATCAACTAACTTCAATGAAACACTTTCTTTCCTCGATGACTCTCTTAGGCGTTTTGTGTCTTGGGATGATTAGCACAGCCTTTGCACCTCTTGATCAAGCGATTAAGCTTGAACTTAAGCTCAAAAAGGGACAAAAATTTAAACAGTGGGTTCTCAATGATCAGCTCATCACTCAAACGGTGATGGGCAGAGAGCAAATTATCAAGCAAAAGCAAGGAGTTGGTTATGCCTATGAAGTCCTAAAGGTGAGCCCTGAGAAATACGATCTCAAGGTTACCTTTTACCGGATGTTGCTCAAACAAGATATTGGGGGTATGGACCAAATGTCAAGTGATTATGATTCGGAGAGAGACGAAAGCACGAGCGACTTAAAACCGCTAGAGGCTGTAAGTGCAGCCCAGCTCAATAAGACATTTGAGATTAGTCTAGATTATAAATCAAATATATTGGAAGTGCGGGGCAGCGATCAGCTAATAGCGGCTATGATGCAAGACATTGAGAAATTGAGCCCCGAATTAGCTAATGACGAAATGAAAAGCGGGCTAGAGCAAACCCTAGGTGCAGAAAGTCTGAAATCATCCATGAGACAGTTGCTTTTCCCCTTGCCACAAGGCCCTATTGCGGTGGGTGATAAGTGGCAGGAAGAGAATACGATAAAGACTTTGATGGTTATGAATACCTATAATGAATATGAGGCTAGCGAGCTCAATAATAAAACCGCCACCATTAAACTGGAGGGAGAATTGGAGACAGAAGAAGGTTCGAGTATGAATATGGGAGGGATGGAGTTAGCAGTGGGTTTGGGAGGTGCTACCGAAGGAGAATACATCATAGATGTCAAATCTGGTCTGATCAAAACAGCCACTTATAAAATGGAGGCGATTGGTGAAATGTCGATGCAGGGCATGACGATCCCAATGGCAATCAACAATCTCACAACCATCACCTTAGAGAAATAATAAACAGCATAGGGATTTTCAGGCCCTTTAACTATATTTGTAGTTCATAAAATTGCTAAGAAATGAAATTGCGTTTATTCTTCTCCCTCGCTTTAGCGGTGCTATTAAGCGCACCCGTATTTGCTCAGGAAGGCACAAAAATCAAGTTTGAAAAAACGACTCACGATTTTGGCGAACTAGAAAAGGGCGCTCCCTGTGAGTACACCTTTCAATTTACCAATGTGTCAGATGCTCCGATAAAATTGGGGCGTGTGAAGGCTTCATGTGGTTGTACCACTCCTTCTTATACTAAAGAAGAGGTGGCTCCAGGCGCTATAGGTACTATCAATGTTAAATATAACAGCCAGCGAGTAGGACCTTTTAATAAGACTGTTACTGTTACTTACGACTCCGTCGAACGCCCAATCGTACTTTACATCAAGGGCAAAGTAAATGCAGTAGAGGACCCCTTCGAAGCTTATCCCAACAAATTGGGTAACCTAGCGTTCGACAAAGTCAATCACAATATGGGGACACTCGAATCCAATGGTGAAAAAACGATTGAGTTTATGGTCGCTAATATTGGTCCCAACCCAATCACCTTTGCCAAAGCAGAGGCTGAGATGATGTATGAGATCGATTTTGCTAATGAGACTTTGATCCCTGGCCAAAAAAGTACCTTCACGGTTACGGCCAATGGTGGTCGTTTTATGAAAGAAGGCTCGTTTACCAATGTAATTACTTTGCATACGGACGATGCCAATCAGCCAGACAAGCCAATTAACCTTAGTGGTATGCTCGAAAAAGTATATACCGCCGAAGAGCTTGCCGCAATGCCCAATATCGAATTTGTCAATACGACCTATGATGCTGGTAAAGTGCTCGAAGGCGAGTTGGTGGAAATCAAGTTTGAGTTTACAAACTCTGGTCAGTCTGACTTGGAAATCACCTCTGTAAAAGCTTCCTGTGGTTGTACCGCTTCTGCACCTAAGGATAAAATTATCAAAGCAGGAGAAACTTCAGAGATCGTTGCTACTTTCAACTCTCGCGGTCGTCAAGGAATCCAGAACAAATCTATCACAGTTCGTTCAAACGATCCCGACAATCCTGCGATTGTGTTGCGCCTTAAGGTGGAGGTCGAAAAAGACCCCTTCCATATCAACAATGCGGGTCCAGCAGCAGCTCCTGGAAGTACTCGTCGCTAAAAAATAGACAAAAATTGAAGCCGCCCTCTGGTCTCGTACCGGAGGGCGGCTTCTGTATTTAAATCCAGAGAAAGGCCGTTTTTAAGGTTCAAAAGTTCCAATTTATCGGGTGGTACAAAGTCCAGCAAGGCTTCTGCTGGATTGCAATTGTGGGTTTGTACTTTTAAGCATAAGGAAATCTGTATATCACATTTACAGATCCCACTAACTACTATCACTTTTTTGATTAAATCGGTCTATTTCATGAAACAAACTGCTAATTATCTCCTGTGGATTCTAGTGTTTGCAATGGCTCCAAGCTTTATGCTAGCACAAAGAACTATCACAGGTACTGTTACTGATGCCGGTACGGGTGAAGCCCTTATCGGCGTTACTGTACTGGTCGTAAACCAGTCCGTAGGTGCTGCTACTGGCGCAGACGGAACTTACAGACTTGAACTTCCTGCTGGAGCCGAACAATTACGCTTTAGCTACATTGGTTATGCTCCTTCTGTATTAACTATAGGAAGTGAAGACGTCATTAACGTCGGACTTGAGGCTGAAGTCTTGAATACCGATGAAGTCGTCATTATTGGTTATGGTACTGTCAAGAAAGAGGATGCTACTGGCTCTGTACAATCTGTCAATGCTGAATCTTTTAACCAAGGTGCCATAAACTCTCCTCAAGAGTTGGTTGCTGGTAAAGTAGCTGGGGTACAAATTACCCAAGGCGCTGCTCCCGGTGATGGTGCTGCCATCCGTATTCGAGGTGGTTCTTCTCTTAGTGCGAGCAACGATCCTTTGATCGTGATTGACGGTGTACCTGTATTCAATGACGGTATTGCAGGTTCTCGTAACCCCCTCAATATTATCAACCCTAATGATATTGAGACTTTTACCGTATTGAAGGATGCTTCTGCTACGGCTATTTATGGTTCTCGTGCCTCCAACGGTGTAATCCTAATTACTACCAAAAAGGGTGCTTTAGGTAAAAAGGTAAAAGTAGGGTATAGTGGTAACTTCTCTGTAAGTAATCGCGCCAACGAAATTGACGTGCTAGATGCGTCCGAATTCACTGCTTTGATCAATACTCAATTTGAAGAAGGACACCCTGCGCGTGCGCTTATAGGTACTCAAAACACAGATTGGCAAGCGCAAATCTTTCAAACAGGGATTGGGCATGACCATAATCTAAGCGTATCGGGTGGTATTGGTACTATCCCTTACCGCGTTTCTGTTGGCTATACGGATCGTTCGGGTATCCTAAAGACAG
>JBCAWW010000410.1:0-5635 GCA_038534415.1 Bacteroidota bacterium
TTGGGGACAAAATACAGCAATTAATAACAGGATAAGCGTTCTGCGGAGCAGTAATAAAAATAAAAAAAGGAAACAAACTAATCCGACAAACTATACTTTATTGGTTTGAAATCCCCACGCTCATATAGCTTTTTTGTATCAAGCAATTAACACTTGAGCCATGACAGTAATCATATCTCGTTTTCTCACCTTAGCCTTGATCGCCCTAATGCTGCCTCTCAGCCTTTCGGCTCAGTACATATATACTCGCGCCTATCGCCATAAAATACAGCCGCTCGCCATGGCAGTTGATAGTCTCAGCCTTGTCTCTGTCGGTACCATCGGAGGGCATTCTTTTGGATTTTCGAAGATGGACTCTAGCGGTCAAATCCTAGAAGCTTTAGCCTATCGCCCCGCCAATATCAGCTCCCCTAGCCCAATGCCTTCTGCTACTTTACGCATGATACACCGCCATCCAGCTGGAGGATATATCGTTGCGGGTCAGGGAATTAGGAACGCCAACAATATTGATTCTGCTCGGATCGTAGTCATGCATATTACCGAGGATGGAGTTCCCATTTGGGCTCGTTCCTATCGTTGGGCCAGTGGATTGGGGGGCCAAGTTACTGGTCTAGATGTCTTTCCCGATGGTACGGTCGCCATCGCTGCCTATATGTATCAACCTAATACCAATTTGCCTGTGGTGGCAATGGCAGCGAAGCTAGATCAGACGGGACAAATTGAGTGGTATAAGCAGCATAATCTTGCCAATAACACCAATGCCTCTTTTGTGCCGCTCGTACGCAACAACCTGACGATCAACCAAAACGGAGAGATCATCACAGGCTGGAATGTCGCGACAGGTGGTCCATTGAACATAGAACGCGGCTTTGCCTTCAGGACTTTTGATGCGACAACTGGAAGCATCACTTGGCGGGCCGAATACAAAGCACGCAAGCTTTTAACGTTTGATTATACCCCCAATGATAATGGATTAGCGGCCTATATTGAGGATAGCAGCCAGGTCAAACAATTGGTAAAATTTGATGCGACGGGAGTGGTCCAATATGTCGTAAATGATGCTTACCAAAGCACTACGGATCGCGCCGTACGCATCAAAGCTGTGGGCAACAAGATCCCTTATCTCCACGCCAATCGCCTTACGGTCTGGCAACCTACGCCCAACAATATGCCTGATGCGCTTCGCCTGCCCTTCAGCACTCAAAGAGTCGTAACGGACTTCCTCTTAAGGGGCAATACGGCATATTTTGTAGGCTATCGCGTTACCAATACGGGCAATATCCCCACACTGAGCAAGGTCGCAGTCTCAGACACCGTTGCCAATTGCTTCTTTGAATATGATCCCACCAATAATTACTCCCTCGCTAGTTTGGACACTTTGCTGATGAATCCAGTAGTGGGAGTCGTACAGATTTTGACTACAGATTCTCTAAACGTGCAAACTGTGCCACTCACCCAAGTCAGTCGCTATGAATGTGTAGGCGAAGGGCTCGTATGGCCTGGAGATGCAAACTCTGACGGAGTAGCCAATGTAGTAGATGTATTATTTCTCGGTCTCGCTTGGAACGAAACCGGACCAGCCCGCGCCAATCAATCAGTCCAATGGCAAGGATATCCTGCCATCAACTGGAGCAACAACTTTTTTAATGGCGCCAACAAAAAACACGCAGATTGTAATGGTAATGGCCACGTAGGCATCGCCGACTTTGGCGCGATCCTGCTCAACTACGGCCTGACACACAACAAAGGGGATATCAATGGTTCCCCGACTGATCCTCCTCTCAACCTACGCATTGTGAATGACACCGTATCAGCTGGAGATACTGTACACGCAGAAATCTGGCTTGGAAGCGACCAAATCCCGGTACCGGCGATCCATGGGGTAGCCTTTAGCCTTGGCTTCAATCCGATGCTCGTTGACACCAATAGCTTTGCTTATCAGCCGGTAGACTCTTGGCTAGGGACCGACAATGTAGACCTCGTCTATTTGGACAATGAATTGCACAATGAAGGGATCTATCAAGTGGGCGTTACCCGTACGGACCAAACTGATGTCGGCGGCTACGGCCTGATTGGCAAGGTCAGCTTTGTAACCATTGATGACATAGCAGGCAAGACAGATATTGCAGAGCTATTGCAACTCAGCATCAATACCCTCGATGCCTTTGACAATCTTGCCGAGCCACAATCGCTATATGCTTGCTCCGACTCAGTAGTGATCGTGCAACAAGATGCAAGTACCGCCATTGAGCCTAGTGCTCTGCTCAGTGGGGTAAATATATTTCCAAATCCGAGCGAAGATCATTTTAGTATTGCTTCGCAAAACGTTTTCACCGAGCGTATAAGCCTAACAGACCTTCAGGGAAGAATCGTGCTTCAGCAAACCATTATGGCCTCCAATGCCCAAGTTTCGGTCGCCTACTTAAATCCGGGAGTTTATATACTCAAAGGAGAAAGTCCGAACGGAGTCTGGATGGAAAAGCTGATAATTCAATAAGTGGTATCGCTGTACCTCTGCAAAGGCGCCCCTTTAGGGCGCCTTTTTTTGTTTTCCGTTCTTTACTAGAGGCGTGGATCAACGGCTTCGCTCTCGAGAGCCAATACTCCAAAAACACATTCATGCGTTCTGCGAAGCGGTTCTCTTGCCACAAAACGCTCCAAGGCTTCTAGGCCAAGCGTAAATTCTCTTTTGGCGAGTCCGCGTTTACGGGCGAGCTTACGGTTGCGAAGGCGCTTTAAATGCTCAGATTCGGTATAATCTGGTCCGTAGATAATACGTAAATACTCACTTCCTCGACATTTTATAGCTGGCTGAATGATGCCTTTTTTACCCTTGGCGATAAAGTTTAGAGGTTTTACGACCATGCCTTCTCCGCCCTTTCCGGTCATATCTACCCACCATTGCGTTAGCTCAGCAACGGCATCTTCATTGTTCAGGTCGACATGTTTAAAAGGAGTCGCAATCAAAAAGTGAGGGTCAGCAGCGCAAAAGCGAGCGATTTGCTCCATATGCCAAATATGTGTTTTGTCCGTATGAGTCTGACCTTCGGTCGCCAAAATATGAAAGGGCGCTAATTTATAGTCATCTAAAGAATGAACCTCATGACAGTATGCCCGATAGGCATCTCTGTATCGACTAATATTTCGAGTCTTAGTCTCGAAGCGATTGCGAAGCGACTCGATATCTAATCCTCGCTCTTTGGCTTGGGCCAATGAAGCTTCAATTTTACTATAGGCTGCAGTTCCGGCCGCTCCAACTGAAGCATATTGCTGTTTGATGAGACTTTGAGCTTTCGCAGACCAGGGCATCAATTCAGTATCCAAACAAACCCAATCCGTCTCCAACTCCTCCCAAAAACCGCTCTGATCAAGGGCTTTGCGCAACCTTTTTAGAAAAGCAGCTTCTAAGTCAGTATCATTAAAAAATTTACGCCCCGTACGCGTATAGACAATGCCATGATACTCATTTTGAAGGCCAAAACGGCTTTGAGCGACTTTAGGCTCTTTGCAAACGATCACGATCGCACGGGAACCCATATGTTTTTCTTCACACACCACTTCTGTGATAGCTCGATCTTTGTAATAAGCCAAAGCTTGTTGCGGATGTTCGAGATAGCCCTCCAATTTACTGGTCTCTGTGGGCGACATCGTAGGAGGTAAGTAGATCATCCATTGTGGATGGACACCAAAGCGCGAGATCACTTCCAAAGCAGCGATACTATTGGGTTCGCGGATGGTGATGGCCCGTCCTTTGGAAGGCTGGATCAAGCGTTTACCTGTAACCTGCGATATTTCGAGTAGGTCATCGTTGGCCTGCTGCGCAGAACGCTCCTCCTGCACCGGCTCGAGAGGCCGGACGGGTTCACAGTAGACAGCTAGCGCATCAGTCGAGACGACTTCCTTTTCCGGATATCGCAGGGCAGTCAGTTTGCCTCCAAAAACACAGCCAGTATCAATGTTCAAGGTATAATTAAGCCATTCAGGCTCTGGGATAGGCGTATGACCATAAACGACCATAGCCTTACCTTTATATTCAGCAGCCCAATTATATCGCACAGGCAGACCAAACTCGTCGATTTCACCATTGGTCTCTCCATAAAGGCAAAATGCCTTGACGGCGCCCGAGCCCCTACCTTGCATCTCTTCAATAATGCCTGCATGTGCTACTACAAGTTTCCCTTCATCAAAGACAAGATGACTTACCAGCTTGTAAATAAATTCTTTTACCTCTGCGAGAAAGCTCTCTGGCTCATTAGCTAATTGGGCCATAGTCTCTGCTAGCCCGTGACGTAGCTTAACATCCTTGCCGTTTAACTTTCGTTGCAGTTTGACATCGTGATTACCAGGTACACAGAAGGCGATGCCCTCCTGTACCATACTCATCACTATGCGCAATACATTTGGACTATCCGGCCCTCGATCCACAAGATCCCCGACAAATATTAAACGTCGGTTTTCAGGATGTTTGACAGAATATCCATAGTTTTTCGAAGCATTTTTTTCAATCTCATAGCCCAATTCGCTCATCAGAGAGCAAAGTTCAGCAAAGCAGCCATGCACATCACCAATGATGTCAAAAGGCCCGCTTTCATGCTTTTTATTGTTCCATAGAGGTTCACGTTTTATTTCAACTGCCTCGATAGACTCTTCTGATTTGAGGACAAATATCTTGCGGAAGCCCTCTTTTTTAAACTGCCTGAGTGATCGACGAAAACTCTTGGATTGATTGATAATCACGTGGCGACCAAAGTTTCGATCGTCTCGTTGCTGGTGGCGAGCTAATAAGATTTTTTCAGGTAGATCAAAGGCGATTGCTACTGGCAGACAATGATATTCGCGAGCCAGGCGAATGAGGCTTTTACGCGCTTCAGGTTGCACATTGGTAGCATCTACGACAGTCAATTTGCCTCTTTTGAGCCGTTTACCAACCATATAATGCAGCAAATCAAAGGCGTCTTGGGTGGCATCCATGCTATTTTCATCATCATCTACCAGCGCACGACAAAAATCAGAAGACACGACTTCGGTTGGCAAAAAGTGTTTGGCGGCAAAGCTAGATTTGCCAGAGCTAGTAGGTCCCACGAGGAGTACTAGCGATAATTCGGGTATATGGAGACGATTCATGCTAGTGCAGTTTTGAGGGTGAAGACGACCATTTGTGAAGAAGGCCCTACTGTAGGATCGACCTCTCCGATAGCTGAGATTTGAGGATCATATTCATAGGTTTCGCTGATCTTATCTACCCATTTTTGAAATTCGCTGCGGCTCCATTCAAATCGGTGATCATCATGGCGCATAGCCCCTCCTTCCAAGCTAGGATACAGCTGATTGTACTCTGCGTTGGGTGTAGTCAATATTACGGACTGAGGGCGGGCAAACTCGAAGACGACTCTTTCAAAGGCAGCTAAGCGCTCCAATTCGAGGTGCTCGATGACCTCAACTAATACCGCAGCATCATAGCCAGCAAGCCTATCGTCGTGATAAGTCAATGAGCCTTGGATCAATTCTATCCTCTCGCGCATACGAGGACTCATTTCGTCCAAGTGTAATCGTGAGGAGGCCTTTTTCAAAGCACGATAACTCACATCCATGCCCAATATTTTTTTGAATTGGCCGTGCTTGAGCAGCATTCTAA
>JBCAWW010000411.1:0-5615 GCA_038534415.1 Bacteroidota bacterium
AAGAAGATCTCTCAAATGAAGGATCTGCTTCCTATCCTAGAACAAACTGTTCAGACAGGACGTCCTCTTTTGATCATCTCTGAAGATGTAGACGGAGAAGCACTTGCTACTTTGGTCGTAAACAAAATCCGTGGCGCCCTAAAAGTTGCCGCTGTTAAGGCTCCTGGTTTTGGCGATCGTCGTAAGGCTATGTTGGAAGACATCGCTATCCTTACAGGTGGTACGGTGATCTCTGAAGAGCGTGGTTTCAAATTAGAAAACGCGACTATCGACATGTTGGGTCAAGCCAGCAAGGTTACAATCGACAAAGACAATACGACTGTAGTTAGTGGTGGTGGTGATAAAGCGAACATCAGTGCTCGCGTAAACCAGATCAAAACTCAGATCGAAAATACTACTTCTGATTACGACCGTGAAAAGCTACAAGAGCGTCTTGCTAAGCTTTCTGGTGGTGTTGCTGTCCTATATGTAGGCGCAGCTACTGAAGTAGCCATGAAAGAAAAGAAAGACCGCGTTGATGATGCCCTACACGCTACTAAAGCAGCTGTAGAAGAAGGGATCATCCCAGGTGGTGGAGTCGCTTTGGTACGTACGATCAGCGCGATTGAAGCTGGACGTGGTGGTATCAATGACAAATACTTGAAAGGTGATATGGGAATCGGTGTTGCGATCGTACGCCGTGCCCTTGAAGAGCCTCTCCGTCAGATCGTCGAGAACGCTGGCCTTGAGTCTGGTGTAATTCTCAACGAAGTACGCGGTGCTGAGCAAGCTGATTACGGATTCAATGCTCGCGACGAAGTTTACGAAAACTTCTTCGAGACAGGTATCATCGATCCAACTAAAGTTACACGTAGTGCCCTAGAAAATGCAGCTTCTATTGCTGGTCTTCTATTGACTACCGAGTGTGTGATCACTGATGAGCCTGAGCCAGAAGGTGCTCATGACCACGGACATAGCCATGGCGCTCCCGGAATGGGCATGATGTAATCTGCGACCAGTAGATAAATTACAGGGCTGGTCTGCCATTGGCAGGTCAGCCCTTTTACATTGCCGAATCATTGCGTGATATTTTGTATATTCTAAAAGGAATTACTAAAAACTCGCGTTATGAATCTCTTCGGTACCATTATTTTAATAGCTGTTTTAGCTGCTGTGGGTTATTTCGTTTATTGGGCGATTAAGCGCACAATGCAGGATCAAGGATCCAGTGTGCAAAACCGGCAACGGCGGGCAAGGCGATAGTGGTAGATTTTTACTACTTTTGCTAGCCGAAAAAGCGCATTACTATGCCAGACGTTCCACCGCTCAAACAAAAAGAGCGGATTGAAGAAGTAAAGACGATATTTGCGGGCTATCTAGACCGTAAAGGGCAGCGTAAGACTCCAGAACGTTTTGCGATCCTGGAGGAAATCTATAGCCGCTCAGATCACTTCGATGTAGAGTCCCTCTACATACACATGAAAAACAAAAACTATCGGGTGAGCCGGGCAACGGTTTATAACACCCTAGACCTTCTTGTAGAATGTGATCTCGTCAAACGACATCAGTTTGGTACTACTCAGGCGCTTTACGAAAAATCATACGGATACAAACAACATGACCACGTCATATGCTCTGAATGTGGCAAGGTGATGGAATTTTGCGACCCTCGTCTCGGTGCGATCGAAAAAATGGTGGGCGATATGCTAGACTTTGACGTCTCGCATCACGCCCTTACTATTTATGGACAATGCCGAAATGCTGATTGCGAAGGAAAAAAATAATCAAACATGGAGTTCTCTTTTGAAAAGCAGGAAGAAATCGGAGTTTTTAAACTAAATGGAAATCTTATCGGGGAAACCGATGGGGTGCCTATTACCGAAGCCTTCACTGAGCATTTAGGCAATGACGTCAAACAATTTGTGATTGACCTAAGTGAATTACAACACATCAACAGTACTGGATTAGGCGTTTTGATCACCCTATTGACCAAAGCCCGCAAAGTGGGAGGAGAAGTGAATCTTGCCAACCCTTCTCAGTATATCAAGAATCTACTCTTGATCACTAAACTCAACACCATCTTTAAGATTCACGATACTACCGAAGAAGCTGTGGCCGAACACGCAGCCTGATTTACATAATTTTACTAACCAATTTTCATACAACACTAATGGCAGTAGACGTACTACTCGGACTACAATGGGGAGACGAGGGGAAAGGAAAAGTCGTGGATGTTTTTACCCCCGACTATGAGATCGTTGCTCGTTTTCAGGGAGGTCCCAACGCTGGGCATACCCTTGTCATCGACGGTAAAAAACATGTCCTTCACCTGATTCCTTCTGGTATATTTCATCCCGATACAAAATGTATTATCGGCAATGGTGTAGTACTAGATCCCGTGACTCTTCGCCGTGAAATTGAAGCGCTTGTAGCACGTGGTGTCAATGTGCAAGAGAAACTCTTTATCTCTCGTCGCGCACATCTCATCCTGCCTACCCACAAATTGTTGGATGCCGCTTCCGAAAAAGCCAAAGGTGATAAGAAGATTGGTTCTACCTTACGCGGTATCGGCCCTACCTATATGGACAAAACAGGTCGTAATGGCCTAAGAGTAGGAGATGTACTCTCTGACAAGTTTGACGAACGTTATCAAACCCTAGTCAAGAAACATCACGATCTCCTCAAGCATCTATATGACTTTGATTATGACCTTAGTGAGTCTGAACCTGAATTTTTGTCCGCGATCGAATTTCTTCGCAGCCTGAAATTGGTCAACACTGAGTTCATGCTCAACGACGCCTTAGCCAATGGCAAAAAAGTATTGGCCGAAGGAGCGCAAGGTACGCTGCTCGATATCGAATTTGGTAGCTACCCCTTTGTCACTAGCTCCAATACGACTACTTCTGGTGCTTGTCTGGGACTTGGCGTGCCTCCTACTCAGATCAATAAAGTATTTGGCATTTTCAAAGCCTACTGTACCCGCGTTGGGAGTGGCCCCTTTCCTACTGAGCTAACAGGTGCCGATGGGGAAGAAATTCGTCAAGCTGGCGGTGAGTTTGGCGCAACCACTGGACGTCCGCGTCGTACAGGCTGGATTGACCTGCCCTTGTTGCGTTATGCGATCCAGATCAATGGGGTGACCGACCTCATCATGACCAAAGCAGACGTACTCTCTATTTGCACCGAAATCAAAGCTTGTGTAGCATATGAGACCTCCGAAGGCCGTACCGAACAAGTACCTTTCGATCTCAATGATGCACAACCGATCTACGAGACCCTGCCATGCTGGCAAGATGATATCACCGGAGTAAGAGACAAAGCCAATTTGCCCGCTAAGCTCCAGAGCTATGTCGACTATCTTGAAGATAAGTTGGGCGTACCCATCACCTACGTATCTGTCGGTCCAGACCGTGAGCAGATCATGCACATGGGGACGGTTTCTGCCTAGTCCATATTCGATAAAAATTTCAATGCCTAATGTAGAGCTTGTCTCTGCATTGGGCATTTTCTTTTTTGCTGCTTCGCAGAACGAGGGAATCTTGAATGATAGATGTCGAAGGCCCCAATTATGCCGGCTTATTCATCGCAATCTTGAACACAATTACCCATATGATCGATATAGGACCATTTTCCAGCTTTGAGAACCCGCGCTTTCCCCATGAAATAAGGCCAAGCATCATCATAGCTAAAGTCAATAATGGTTTTTCCTTCAAGGTCAAAAAAGCCGACTTTGCCCTGATGTTTTACTAAGAGCATGCCTTCGGTGGCAGACTGGACTTGGTCAAAAAGTGGACGCATGATGACCCCGCCTTCTGCATTGATCCAACCAAAACCTTCGCCCAATTGTACCACCGCTACGCCTTCACTATAGTTGAGTACACGATCATACATCAAAGGAACCACCGTAGCTCCTAGCTCATCGATAAAACCGTATTTCCCATCGATGGCGACCTTGGCTAAGCCCTCCTGAAAGCCGTAAGCCTTATCATATACGGCCTCAATCACGACCGTTCCCGCTTCATTTTTGTAGCCGTATTTACCCGCTTCTTCAAATTTTTGGAGGCCCGCTACTCGCGGAACGTTTATCTCCACTAGTTTTAAGCTGGTGTCTACTGCTAAACTATCAGTTACTTGAGCAAAAACTTCTAGGGCCGAAATCGAGCCAAGGAGAATAATAAAGACGATTTTATAAGACAGCTTCATGAAATCTTTGTTTGCAGCAAAATACCAATTTGCCTTCCTCCTACCAAAGTGAGAGTTTTGTCGTTCTCTTTACAAACCCAAATCTATGCGCAAAGCGATTTTTATTCTATTGATGGCCGTTATTTGTTCACCTTCAGTGAACGCTCAGATCCAGGTCAAAGTCATGCATTATAATGTGCTCAACTTTGGCAATGCCTGCGGCAGCGTAACTGCTAGTCAAAAGTATACCTGGTTAGAAACCATCATCAATCACTATCGACCAGATATTTTTACCGTCAATGAGTTTAACCCCAATCAGGCCTATGCCAATGGAGTTAAGCAACTTTCCTTTTCCTATACCACGGCGGTAGCAAACGCTGATTTTACCAATCTTGCCAACTCTAATATTGCCAATCAACTCTTTTATAATACGGATAAGTTTGGCTATGCAGGGGTAGAAGTCATTGGCGGCAACCTCAGAGATGTGAACGTTTATACCTTGTACCTCAAGCCCGAAATCACTCAGGTGGGAGAAGATACGACCTTTTTATACTGTATTGTCGCTCACCTCAAAGCTGGGCAAGGGGGCAATAATGAAAGCCAACGCAATACGGCGGCTGTCAATATCATGAATTGGGTTGGGGCTAATGCTGCCGATAAAAATATCTTGCTCATGGGAGATATGAATGTCTACTTTCCGGCCGAACCCGCTTTTCAGAGATTTATAGCAAATAGCAATGCGGATATCAGTTTTATTGACCCCATCAACAAAATAAATGATTGGAGTGGTCCCAATAATGCTATCGTACATACGCAATCGACTCGTAGCAGCTCTAATGACTGTGGTGCCGGCGGCGGAATGGACGATCGTTTTGATATGATTTTGATGAGCCCTGCAATCAGTAATGAATTAGATGGAATTAGTTATGTACCCGAGAGCTATGCTGCCTTTGGCAACGATGGTACCAATTACAATACTGAATTGATGTGTGATGGGACTCCCGTGCCTACAGGGGTATGTGCCGCTCTCAAGCAGATGTCAGATCACCTACCGGTTGTCTTGGAACTAAACCTTAGCCGTGCAGTCAACATTGAAGCTAATTTGATCTCAGAGCTCGAGCTAAAATATGCGCCCAATCCCTTTGATCAGCATCTCAAAGTTTCACTTGCAGTTGACCAGCCCAAAAATGAAAACTGGACATTGAAACTAATCAATGCCCAGGGCCAAATTATATATTATCGTTCGCTGAAAGCAGAATCTCAAGAGATTGATATCAACACATTAGATCTGCCTGCTGGAATTTACTTGCTTAGCATCCAAAATGCTCAAGGAGAAAGTCTCCGTAAAAAGCTGCTCAAACAGTAGCCTTATTGAGTTTTTATGATGGCGTCAAATTTTTCTGCAGAATTATATTCTTGCAATATTTCAGTGGCCTCTTGATCCGCTGAAAAGG
>JBCAWW010000412.1:0-5592 GCA_038534415.1 Bacteroidota bacterium
GTGCTCAAGAGCATACCTTCCTAGCGGAAAACGGTTATCTCAATCTCGGCAAACTCCTGAGTGATGAAGCACTCAAAGACATCCGAGCGACCATCGATCGACTGTTAAGGAGCGAAGGCGAGGCAGCCGGAGCCGAGCTATTGGATTCGCCCTATATCAAACATCCAAAAGAAGCTGGCGCCGATCGTCTGGCTGACCTAGTCAATAAGGATCCGATTTTTGACCAATTTTATACTCATCCCAGAGTGCTTGCAGCAGTTAAGGCAGTGGTCGGAGCAGAATTGAAACTTTCCTCTCTCAACTACAGAGCCGCCAAACCCGGCGATGGTCTACAAAGGCTACATGTCGATTGGCATGAGACGGTCGAGCTTGGAGATTTTAAAGTTTGCAATTCGATTTGGTTGTTAGATGATTTCTCTGCGGAGAACGGCGCCACTCGTATCGTACCCAAAACTCACCTAGGAGGCCTGCTACCACAAGCTGCATTAGCGGATCAATTTGCCCCTCATCCAGACGAAATCATTTTAGAGGCCCCGGCCGGCACGGTGGTGATTTTCAATAGTCATACTTGGCATGGTGGCACCACCAATCGCACAAATCAATACCGCAGAGCCGTCCACAGCTATTTTTGCCGCCGCGATCAACCCCAACAAATTGATCAAAAAAGGTATTTGACTGCGGAGACAAAAGCCCGCCTGAGCGCTAGCGCATTAGAGGTATTGGGCGTTTAGCAGCTAGCCTTTATTGTTTTTTATTGCTTCGCAGAACGCTTAGTCCTAGTTTCTTACAGGAAGATATAGCACGTAGCGCCGGAACATTTTCCGGCGACTAAGGAAATCAAATTGCAAGTTTGTTCCTTCCCGGAGGAATAAGTTTAGCATCAAGGCAATGCCTTGATGCAGCCCCCACCTCAGAGAAGCGTTCTGCGAAGCAGAAATCAATGAATTTCCCCCTTCGAGCCTTCCTTATATAGGAGTCTACCCTACAGCTTAGCAGGATTTTACGTCCAAGACTTGGATTATTTTACTACCTTTATTCGGTATTTCCGAAGGCTGGCAAAATATGACAAAGCCTTTTCCCAGGCACGCCTACCCTGTAGTTTACCCCAAACTCTTATGAATTCATTTCGATTACCAACACTTTTATTATTAACAGCGCTTGCCCTCGTCAGCATATTGGCTGCGTGTAAGAGCTCGACGACCACAGCCCCCCTTTCTTCCGGCCTCTATCCTCAATACATGGATACGACTATCCGGCCTGGCAATGACTTTTTTGCATATGTAAATGGTGGCTGGATGGATACTGCGACCATTCCTGCTGACAAATCGGCCTATGGAGCCTTCTATGCCGTCAATGACGAATTGCAAGAGCAGGTCAAAGGTATCATCGAAGATGCCGCTAAAGGCGAGGCCGCTGCGGGATCTGATGCTCAAAAAATCGGAGATCTTTATGCCGCTTATATGGACACCGCTGCGCGGAACGCTAAGGGCGCTGAGCCTTTGCAGGCCGGTCTCGCCGAAATCGCCGGGCTAGCCGATCATGATGCTGTGATGGCGTATATGGCCGAAAATGCCTCATTGGGCTATGGTCGCCCTTTTGCGATGCATGTCTCTCCTGACGCCAAGAAACCAACCGAATACGCGGTTTATTTTACTCAGAGCGGCTTGAGTCTCCCCAACCGCGATTACTACCTGACTGACAATGGCAACTTTCCCGCTTTGCGCGAAGGGATCAAAACGCACATCGCCAATATGTTTGGTCTTGCGGGCCTAGAAAACGGCAGTGAGTTGGCCGAGAAGGTCTTCGCTTTTGAAAACACCATCGCGACGCATCATTGGACCAAAGAGGAAATACGTCAGTTTAGCAAGCAATATCATCCGCATAGTATCGACTCGCTCAAAAGCACCTACCCCAACATCACTTGGGACGCTATGCTCGAAAAAGCAGGCCTGAGTGGCAAGGTGGATCATATCATCGTGCGTCAGCCGAGCTATCTGCATGCGATGAATGACTTTGTGAGAGCGACCGATCTCGATACTTGGAAGGCTTACCTCAGTTGGAAAAAGATCCGTACCGATGGCGGTTCACTTTCCAATGACTTTTTTGAAGAAAGCTTTGACTTCTATGGTCGTCAGCTTTCGGGGGCTCCTGAGCCACAAGAAGCTTGGCGCCGCGGCGTCGAAACTGTCAATGGGGTGCTCGGTGAGCTCGTCGGTAAGCTCTATGTCGAAAAGTACTTCCCGCCAGCCGCCAAGGCTCGGATGAACGAATTGGTGGACAATCTCCTCGCGGCTTATAAAGTCAGCATCGAAGAGCTAGAGTGGATGAGCGCAGAAACCAAAGTGCAGGCTCTCGACAAACTCTCCAAGTTTACCCCCAAGATCGGCTATCCAGACAAATGGAAAGATTATTCGGCCATTGATATCGACAAAAACAATCTACTCGCCAGTATTCAGAGTGCTCGCAGAGCTGGCTACCAAAGAAATATTGATAAACTTGGCAAGCCTATCGACAAGACTGAGTGGGGCATGAATCCACAGACCCTCAATGCTTATTACAATCCAACTATGAATGAGATTGTATTTCCGGCTGCGATCTTGCAACCTCCATTTTTTGATATGTCAGCCGACGATGCCGTCAATTATGGGGCTATTGGGGCCGTGATCGGCCACGAAATCGGTCATGGTTTTGATGATCAGGGCAGCACTTACGACGGTGATGGCGCGCTCCGCAACTGGTGGACCGAGTTAGACCGCGAAGAGTTTAGCAAGCGTACGGGTGGCCTTGTCGCACAATATGATTCTTATACAGTCTTACCAGAAGTAAACGTCAACGGAACTTTCACCCTTGGCGAAAATATCGGCGATCTAGGCGGACTTAGCATTGCCCTCAAAGCCTATGAAATGAGCCTTGGCGGTAAAGAAGCACCTGAAATGGGTGGATTTACCGGCATCCAGCGCGTATTCTTGGGCTACGGCCAAGTTTGGCGCAAGATCGAGCGCGAAGCCTTCTTACGCATGCAGGTCAGTTCTGACCCACACTCCCCAGCGCGCTTTCGCGTCAATGGCATCGTACGCAATGTGCCGGCTTTTTATGAAGCCTTTGGCGTAACGGCCCAGGATTCCCTCTACCTCGCAGATGAGGATCGGATCAAGATTTGGTAGAGAATATTTACTACCATCAAAAAAGCGCCAAGGCATCACCTTGGCGCTTTTCGTTTATTCAAGAAACCTATTTTCCGATCTCGTCGATGATATTTTCATTGAAGTGCTCCTCTTTGCCCCAATTGCGTTCGAGCAGTTTGTAGAGGCCCCAGCAAGCGAGGATGCCAAAGGGGATTCCGAGTAGGTCTAAGATAAACTCATTGCCTTCTTCGATGATGAATGCGCCACTTAATTCGCCAATGATCATGATGCTTAATGCGGCGACAAAGCTACCGGCATAGTAGGAGACTACTCCTAAAATTGCAAAGCCCCATTGGTTTTTGTCATAATCGCCAGCCAGATTGTAGAAATAGCGACCTACGAAATAGATAAGTAAAATACCCAAAGCAAAAATGTTATTGTGTGATCGATGATTGAAAACGAATATAAACAATATTGCATAACAAGACCTAAGCCTGCTCTTCTGTAATACTCATATACAAACCAAATCCCAGCACGATCAAAATCGGGAAGGCAATCCACCAAAGCTGCTGCCAAGGGGATTGGCTATCGAGAGGGCGCTCATCACCAATGAGCACAGAGCCCGCCCAATAATAAGGATGGGTACGGAGAGGATCGTCGCTGGCGAGCAGGGCGAGTTTGCTTTGGCGCAAGGCCTCGGCCTTGTTTTGCTCCGCCGCTAGAGCGGGAAATAATTGCTCGCTCAGCTTGAAGGCTGCGAGGTCATCGCTTCGCCACAATGTCGTCAAAAGTGAGCGAGCACCCGCATATTGGAATGCGCGACTTAGGCTCAAAATGCCTTCGCCACGATGGAGTTTGCCCAAAGCTGTTTCGCAGGCACTGAGCACAACCATTTCTGCATCTAGACGGAGATTAAATATCTCGGAGGCATATAAGCTTTCGGTGCTCCCAACTTCCTCCCCACTAAAAAACAAGCGAGAGCGTAGGGGTTCAGCTTCATTGGCTTCGGCATGGGTAGCGAGGTGGATCACTCGTGATCGGGGTCCATCTCGAAAGAGGGATTCTTTACCACCGCCATAGCCATTGACCACTTTGCCAGGCCAAAGTTTGACCACGAGGGCAACTTCATCGCCATTGTACTGCAATGGTCCGGGAGAATCGTCGCGGCCTTCGGCGAAGCCAGATCCCTCCCCAAAACTCGGGGCAATGCCCAAATAAGCCATATTGGCCTTGGAGGCTGCCTGATTTTTGATATCCAGCCAAAGTCCAGCCGAGGATTGATAGGCAATCGAAGCATCACGAATCAAATAAGGCAATCGCCTATAATCAGTGGTATTGGTCTCGGCACTAAGCAAGGTGCCAAAAGGCAAATAGCCCAGCTCGCCATCAGGGATAATCAATAATTGTGATTGGGCGCTGTCATAGTCCGGCAATAAAGCCTCAAACAATAATCTCCCCGCGGCAAGCGGTACCGCTGCGGATTGTTCAGGTGGGCTCGACAAGAAATTGCGCCAAGTTTCACTCGCCTTTTGTAAATCCACTAAGGCTTCGCCACTGATTTCAAATGGTCTTAGTCCCGCGCTATCGATCCGAAATATGACCCAGCGTTCCTCGCCGAGGAAATAATGATACATGAGCTGATCCTCCGACAAAGCGTTCTGCAAAGCAGTAACATCTAAAACAGGATCGACATACTTGAGCTGATAATAGGTCGGATAGTCTTTTTCAAGCCGAGCTATCAAGCCAAGATAATCTTGTTGGCTCGACAATTGGCGCGCTTGAAACTCACTCACCAAGCTACTGTCTTCCAGCTCCTCCAATTGCTGTTTGAGATAGGCCAACTCTTGCCTTAGGGCGTGTTCCTCTGCTTGAATTTGCTCAGGTATACCGCCAAACTGGATCGCTTGCTGGTCTAGAATTGCCTCACGGAGCGTCCAAGCTTTATTTTTTTCGCTGATCGAAAGGGCGGCATGCAAATATTGCTCCTCCCCTGATACTTGATAGAGTTTGATGCCCGTTTCGATGGCCTCTTCGTACAAATTTAAATACTGTCGCGTCCAATCTCTGCGCGAAGCTTTGTCTTGAAACTCATAACGAAAACTATCCGTCAAATTGATGGTAGTCTCGAAAAAACGCCAGGCCTGGAGAAGGTCATTTTGCTTTCCACTTGTCTCAAAACGCGCGCGATAGGCTTCGGCAGTCTCCGTCAGCACCTCATCCAAATAAAAACAACACCAATTGCCCAGTATGTGCTCCGAATCGAGAGGATCAAAAGAACCCAATTCAGGAAAATAGCCGCGTACTGCTTGCTCATACATTTCTAACTTGACCTCTCCCATTTTGCGGTACATGCTCGCTTTATGACTGAGGGTAATCCCGATTTCGTCATAGTAATCTGCATATTTGGCTTCATACAGATTTAAGGCCTGATCATAAGCCCCGATCGCCTTTTGATACTCCCCCTTGG
>JBCAWW010000413.1:0-5562 GCA_038534415.1 Bacteroidota bacterium
GGCTTGTACCGCTTACTTAATGGTTCCTACCGCTTACTTAAAACAACTTGCCTCCCATCTGACAAATTGTAGGTTTGTAACAGCACAACAAAGTAAGACATGCGCAACCGCAAATTGAATCGAGGTTTAGTACCTCTGGTAGTATTGGTGTGGGCTTTGCTTGGATACCGCTTTTGGTATGAAGCTGGTCCTCAGACGGAAGACGAAATCACTGAGCAAAAGGCTTTAGCTCCTGAAGAGATAAGGATGAAACGTGATACGTTTAGCTTATCATTGCCTTTTCGGGATCCTTTTTTGGACAAGTCTATGGTTGCGAATGAGCGTTCTCCGAAGGAGCAGAAAATCACAAAGAGGGCCCAAGCAATCCCCCCAATACCCAATATCACTTATAAAGGTAGCCTGCAAGCAGCGCAAAGATTGGGACTGATCGTGTGGAACGGCAAGAGTCACACTGTTTGGCCAAAGCAAAGGATCCACAACGCCAAGATCAGTCATATTGACCCGCAGTATATCGATTTGACGATCGAAGGTAAAAGCTATCGTATCAAGCGAGGGAAAAGCATTGGAGCAGGATGAAACAGTTAATCAGCAATTGGAAACTGAGCGGAAGCAGCCTGATATACAGCCTGATGATCAGCTTGCTAGTAAGCACTTTGCTCAGCGCCTACCTAATGGCAGATTTTAGCTATCGAGGGCTAGTGAGGAGAACATATGCTGAGATGAGGGTACAGGACAATCTTAGATCTGCAATCGTTTTGGCCTTGGATGAGGAGAGACAGCTTGGATTCGAAGCCTTTTCCTACTGGCATGAATCCGATAGCATTGGGATAACATACGAGAATTGGGGAGGCTACAAATTGGTTCATGCTAAGACAAGACATCAGCAAAGCAGCGGCAGTTTGAGTGCTTTAATCGGGCAGAAATTGCCTTTGGGGGCGAGAAGTTTTGTCTTATCGGATGAAGGATATCCACTTGTCCTCAAAGGGCAGACGAGGATAAGGGGAGAAATTGCAGTCCCTCAGGCAGAAATTTTGACAGAAAGATATAATGGAGCGGCATTTATGGGTAGCTATCCTCCAGTGGGAAAGGTTAAAGCCAGTCGAAGACTTAGTCAAGGAGATTTTCCAGATATCCCTTGGCAAATCAAACGAAGCCTGGATTCATTATCTCGCCTTCGCCTTCAGGACCCCCTCCCCTATTTGCTAGAAGAAGATATCGTGCAAAGTTGGGCGGGGCCGGTAAGAAGGATACAGGCTCAGGGAAGGATGATAATAAGAGGCGGGAGCTATAAGGGGAAATTAATGCTTATGGCAAGGGAGTCCATCGAAATTGATGCTCAAGCAGCAATGGAGGATGTGATCCTGATAGCACCGACCATCAAGGTGGGAAATGGTGTAAGGGGACGATTTCAGGTTTTTGCTAGCGATTCGTTGCTTTTGGGCGATGAGGTCCAGCTCCAATTTCCAAGTTTACTGGCCGTGTCAGCAAAACCGGGTCGTCCCTCTTTTTTAGCGATCAAAACCGGATGCCGGATCGAAGGGGCCGTTCTTTTCTATCAACCTATCGACTCTACCACCTCTTCGAATCTCCGGCCTCAGGTTAGCATTGGCGATAGGAGTACAGTTTACGGTACCTTGCACGTTGCAGGCAATCTGACATTAAACGGTGTAGTTGGCGGAATGGTCATCGCTAAAGGATTTGTGCTTCGTACTGCGGTTGGGACCGTTCGGAATCATTTACTGAACGCCCAACTTTTAAAGGATCGGCTGGCGCCTGCCTACGCCGGTCCTTTTCTTTTTGACAAAGCCGAAACAGAGGTTTTACAAATTTATCAACATGAAAAAGCAAAGATGGCGGCTCATTGGGAGTAGTCTCATTGAGGTATTGAGTGGGATCTCACTGCTCTCCTTGGTATTGGGATTAGGACTAGGATTGTTTCAAAGATTGAGTGGGCCGCTGTCTGCCGCCGAATGGTCGAGAGCGCAATCGATTTGTCGCAATGTTTTATATAAAAGTCCAGACCGGGCTGAAATAGGCCAAGGATTGAAGGAAGTAGAAATCCATCATTTTAGGGTTTTGAGAGAGGTAGCTTGGTATGAAGAAGCCCAAAATATTTGCGAGATCAAGGTTAGCTGTAAGTGGAAGGACCATGTAATGGTGGAAAGCGTTCGGCTAAGCCGCCTCAAATAAATAGCTATGAAATACAAAGGATTTACTTTGATCGAAATGAGCCTCGCGCTTAGCTTGATGGGGATTTTGATGTTGGTCGGTACAGAAGTATGGGGAGTAATAGGCCAAATTCATAGTCTATATATGGCGAAACAGCATAAGGAACAAGAAGCATTGATCCTTAGGTATGCTTTAGCGCAAGACTTGTTTTATTACCCCGATTGGCGGCTTGGAGATCAGGCGATTTATCATATCGATGAGGATGAGGACACCATAATCCTTTATGTTTTTCAAGCAGATCAGGTGATAAGACAGCAGCGCGATTACACAGACACATTCAGATTTTCACTATATGTCCAACCTTTTGAGCAAGAAGCGGTTCTCTCTCTAATTGATAGCAGTGCGTCTATCTGGTTTCAGCAAAAATGCTGGTCCTTGGCGCATGCAAAACCTTAAACAAATAGGCGGAACCATGACTTTTGAATTCAATATGCATAGCTCCCTGCTCCTGATTGGGTTTACCCAAGGGATCATTTTTAGCCTTTTATTGTTGTTTAGGTATGCGAGGGAAAGAAAACTATCAGATCTGCTCTTAGGCGCATTGATCTTGTTTTGCAGTTTTAGGATTAGCCAATATATGTTGGGTTTTGCGGGCTGGTATGACACACATGATGCCCTGACCAGTTTCATGTTTTACTTCCCCTTCCACAATTTATTTTTGGTGGGCCCTATCGTATATTTTTACTTTTTAAGTGTTACCAATCAGCAATTTCGCTTTCAGCGAAAGCACCTTTGGCATTTTATCCCTGGAGCCACCTATTTGCTTGTTTTTGCGGGGATCTTTTTATGGGATGTGGTTATTCAGCATTGGCTGATAGGCAATGAATTTGTGTATTTTAGCAATACCAAAGGCTTTGCGAGAGAAGCTTGGGAAATTTACTTTTCAAGTATCTATAGCCCCTTAAGCATTTTACATATCATCCCTTATTTGGTGCTAACCCTGCGAACCTATCGCAAATACAAGGCCTATCTCGTCAGCAATTTTGCCAATACGGAAGGGATTTCTTTTGGCTGGCTAGCCAATATGCTTTATGCCATTTTGATCAGTCTAGGGATGATTTTGGCCATCAGTCTGTATTCAGATTTGATCCAAGACCTTAGCTATACCGAATATTGGATCACCCACGTATTATTGGCCGTGATGATATATATAGTCAGTATCGTCGGTTATCGCCAAAGCGAGCAATTGCCGAGACAGCTGGCTTTTGAGCCAGAAGAGTTTGTAGAGGTAGTGCCCGAAGCAAAAGTCGAGAAAGAGGCTATGCCTGATCTTATGCTTTGGAAACAGAAAATTCAACGGCTCTTGCTCGATGAAAAGATTTATCTGCAGCCCCAATTGACTTTATCCGACGTAGCCAAACAGTTAGATACCAATACCTCCATTTTGTCTAAGGTCATCAACCTTGGTTTTGAAATGAATTTCAATGATTTGATCAACCACTGGCGAGTGGAAGCGGTCAAAAGTAAAATGGAAGACCCCAAATATAGCCACCTCACCTTGGTCGGAATAGCCCTTGAATGTGGCTTTAACTCTAAAGCGACATTTAACCGTGCCTTCCGTAAGTTTACGGATCACAGCCCGCGTGAATATATGCAGCAACTCAGCCCGGCTGCCTAAGTCATCTTGGCAAAATAGTTCTTCGCGGATTTATAAACTCTCGGCGACAAATAGATCGCCGAAAGTACAGTGGGTATCGTCATCAAAGCATACATGCCGTCAATCAAAGCCAGAGCAGCGTCGAGCGTAGCGACTGCTCCAAAGACGATCGAAATGATATAGAAATACTGATAGTATTTTTGGTATTTCGCCCCGGCCAAAAAGTTGAGGCATTTGGTCCCGTAATAAGAGTAGGTAAATAGAGTCGTCAAGGAAAATACTAGCACACAAAGTGTTAATACCCAGCGACCCATGCCCGGCATCGCGCTTTCAAAGGCGTTAAGCGTTACCGTAATACCTTCAGTTCCACCATCCTTCCAAACCCCTGAAATAATAATGGCGAGAGCTGTAAGGGTACAAACCAATACGGTATCAATAATAGGCCCGAGCATGGCAATCAATCCTTCTCGAACCGGTTCTTTGGTCTTAGCTGCGCCATGCGCCATCGGAGCGGTACCAATGCCAGCTTCATTAGAAAATGCGGCTCGCCGAACGCCTGTCAATATTAGGCTGCCTAAAGCCCCCCCCATGACAGCGGAGCCAGTAAAAGCATCTTTGAAAATCAGTTGGAAAGAAGGGATTATTTCTCCGGCATTGACAACAAGAATATAGGCTACCGCGAGTAAATAAAGTAACACCATAAAAGGCACCATACGACCCGCTACTGCCCCGATCCGTTTGATGCCCCCAAACATGACTGCTGCGACCAAAATGCTAATAATGATACCTACTACCGCATTGCTTTGCCACGTATTGGCAATACCTGCCGGACTGAGAATCACATCTTGAATGGTAGCAGTCAATTGATTGGCTTGAAAGAGCGGCAGGCAACCGATCAAACCAGCAAGAGAAAAGAAAACCGCCATCGGTTTCCATTTTTGCCCCATGCCTTCGGTGATCACGTACATAGGTCCTCCCTGTAGCTTGCCCTCAGTATCTTGGCCTCGATACATAATAGATAGCGTACAGGTAAAAAACTTAGTGGCGACCCCAACCAAGGCACTCAACCACATCCAAAAAATGGCTCCAGGACCTCCGGTAACGATAGCCACTGCAACCCCAGAGATATTGCCCATCCCAACTGTAGCAGCCAAAGCAGTAGATAAGGCTTGATAATGATTGATATCTCCCGGATCATCAGGACTATCGTATTTACCTCGCAAGATTTGCAGTGCATGTCCTAAATAACGGTATGGCAATAAGCGAGAAAAGAACAGGAAAAAGAGTCCTCCTCCCATCAATATTATCAATAATGGATAGCCCCAAGCATAATCACCAAAAGTGATGAGGGCAGCTTCAATTTTTTCTCCTAGACTCATTTTTTGTATCGGTAATGGATTGCCCATTTGGACAAAGCCAGCCCAATAAAAAGGATGCGCTAAGGCTTCCGTTTTTGGCTGGGATAGGTATTTAAGTTTGGCAGTTCTTAAGGCTTCAGCTTTACTTGCCCCTTTTTGTAAGGACTCATAAAAGCCCAGCATCAGTTCGCTTGTGGCCTGATCGGGGACTTTCCAAAGGCTCATCAAAGTGCTTGGACAGCCTGCATAAGCAAATGCTCGCGAAAGACTCATCACCCCCTCACCAGCGAGAATCTTGCCGTAGCCCGTATTGCAAGCACTGAGTACGGCTAATTGGGCGGGAATACGAAGATTATAAAGTTCTGCGGCCGTCAAAAG
>JBCAWW010000414.1:0-5550 GCA_038534415.1 Bacteroidota bacterium
CCGCTTTATTCAATTTAAGGAAGCGCCCAGCCAAATACTGCAAAATGAAATTCGTCGTTCTGGCGTTCGCATTTATGCGTATATCCCTTATCAAACCTATCTCGTCGCGATACCTGTAAGCTTTGATCGTAGTAGACTGAGAACTTGGGGGGTGATGAGCGTTCTGCGACTAGCAGCAGAACATAAAATCCAAGAAAGAATACAAAAGGAGGACTTTCCCCAATGGGCCATGCAAGGCAATATGGTCGATTTGGTGGTACGCTTTAGGCCTGAGATGGCGGCATATCGCTTTGAACAACTGATGCGGGCAAAAGCTTTTAAAATCCTCAATAATATAGAGGGCGAGAAAGAAATCCATCTGAGATGCCCCATAGATAAGATCGCAGAAATCGCGGCGATGGAAGCGGTAATGTATATCGAAGTCGCCCCAGATCCGGGGCAGCCAGAAGACGTTCCCGCTCGTAATTTGCAGAGGAGCAATTGGCTTTCTTCTTATGCGCCGATGGGGCGAAAATATGACGGTACGGGCATCAACATCATGGTGAGAGATGATGGAGAGGTTGGGCCACATATCGATTTTCAGGGGCGTTTAGATCAATCTCAAATCAGTGGCAATCTAGTCGGTAGTCATGGTGATGGGGTAGCTGGGGTGATGGGAAGTGCGGGTAATCTGAGGCCGAGAGCTAAAGGAGGCGCTTCTGCGGCAAATTTATGGGTGTTGGACTATGAGCCAAGCTTTACTGACAATACCCTTGCCTTGCACCAGAGTCAAGAGGTGATGATCACCAATTCGTCCTACTCCAACGGTTGTAATGCGGGGTATATCTCCAGTACCCAAAGAGTCGATCGTCAGATTTATCAAAATCCAAGTCTCCTACACATCTTTTCGGCTGGTAACTCCAACTTTAATAATTGTAATTATGGTGCTGGGATAGAGTGGGGAAATATCACCGGTGGGCACAAGACTGGGAAAAACGTCATTGCTACGGCCAACTTATTTGCTGATGCTTCGATCGTTGGCAGTTCTAGTAGAGGGCCTGCTGCCGATGGGCGTATCAAACCAGACTTAGCGGCTCATGGACAGGGTGAGATTTCGACAAGTCCCAATCATTCTTACTTTCCTTTTGGGGGCACCTCAGCGGCATCTCCTACGGGGGCAGGGCTGATGGCTCAGTTGTATCATGCCTATCGTGAGCTCAACGCGAACGCTTATCCAGAGTCAGGTCTGATCAAAGCCATTGTGATGAATACAGCGCGTGATTTAGGCAATCCTGGGCCTGATTTTACGCATGGCTGGGGACTTTATCATGGTTTGAAGGCCGTGAAAGTCTTAGAGGAAGGAAGATACCTCCGAGACAGTCTTAGCCAAGGGGATACGATGTCCCATTCGATTACGATTCCGGCAGGCGTGCAAGAAGCGAGAATCATGCTCTATTGGACTGATCCAGAGGGCTCACTCTTGAGTGCAAGGGCGCTGGTCAATGACCTTGATTTGCGCGTGTTAGATAATACTGCTGCGATAAAATTTCCCCTGGTGTTGGACCATACGCCTGATCCTGCGGCTTTGTCTGCCGACGCAGTACCCGGCATTGATTCGCTCAACAATGTAGAGCAAGTTCGTTTGGCTAATCCTCAGCCAGGCGTATTCCAGATACATGTAGAAGGGAAAGGCGTTCCCGTAGGGCCTCAAAAATATTTTTTGACCTATGAGTTTTTATTTGATGAGACCCTATTGACCTATCCTACGGGAGGGGAATCTATGGTGCCGGGCGAAGTGGAGATGATCCATTGGGATGCCGCAGAAGGCACCGAACCTTTTTCGTTGGAAGTTTCTTATGACAATGGGGGCCAATGGAATTTGATCGCCAATAATATTGATCCCACTGCGCGGACATATGATTGGACGGTTGCCAATAATCTTGGTGGTAGAAACCTAATCCGGATCACTCGAGGACTGCAACCTTCAAGCGTTTCAGCAACCTTTTCGATCTGCGAAATACCTAGCAACCTTAGCGTGGATCAGGTTTGCCCGACTTATACTCGTCTTAGTTGGACCGGAGTACCAGGTGTAATCGAATATGATGTGTTCATTTTGGGCAATAAGTTTATGGATTCGGTAGGTACAACGACCAACACCTCCATTGATATTCCCAATGTCAATCCTACGGTTGGGCATTGGTATTCGGTGCGAGCAGTGGGGGTAGATGGCATGATTGGCCGCCGTGCGGATGCGATTTTCCATCCTGCTGGATTTTTGGGTTGCAATATCAACAACGATATCCTCGTTGGGAAGCTGGCCGAGCCCCTCAAAAATCGTTATAACCTCTGTGAGGATTTACTTTCTGTAGAAGTATGGCTTTATAATGAAGGCGCCCAAGCCGAAAGCAATATTCCGGTCCATTATCGCTTTGGCAATCTCGCTCAGGTAGATGAAGTCTTCTCTGGGACGGTCAGCGTAGGAGATTCGGTACTATATACTTTTGCTCAAAAAATTGACCTTGACTATTTCAATGGCTTTGGAGGAGAATATGAATTGATAGTATGGCAGGATCAACTGGTTGATCAGAATTATTGGAATGACAGCCTGCGTAAGCCAATCATGTTGATGGATCAGGTGATTAGTCCTATCTATCGGGAAGATTTTGAGAGTTTTCCGCTTTGCGGAACGATCAACGATTGTGGGGTGACGCATTGTGAGCTGAGCAATGGTTGGATCAATGTTACCAATGGCATCGCCGATGATATTGATTGGCGTACTCATCAAGGCCCCACTAGCAGTAGTAATACTGGACCTACGTTAGATCATTTTCCGGGCAGCATTGATGGGAATTACCTTTATCTCGAATCCTCCTTTTGTGCCAATAAAGACGCGATACTCATTAGTCCTTGTATTGATTTGACAAATTCGATCTCTCCGGCCATGAATTTTTGGTATCACCTTTTTGGCAATGATATCGGTTCTTTAGGAGTTGATATCTATGATGGACTGAGCTGGCAAAATGATGTGATTAGTCCTATCGCAGGAGACCAAGGACCAGATTGGTTAGAGGCAGAAATAGATTTAGCTCCTTACGTAGGTAAGGTGATCCAACTTAGGTTTAGAGGCAATTCTGGAGGAGGATGGCAAGGAGATATGGCTTTGGACAACGTATTGTTTTTTGACTTAGGCCTGCCACCAGCTTTAGACTTTAGTGCCGACCGTCTATTTACTTGTCCAGGTGATCAAGTAAACTTGGAGCCTCAAACTTCACCAGGCATTGTCAGCTACAATTGGTCATTTAGTCCCAATACAGTGACTTATCTTAATGGTACATCTGCTATTTCGTCCAAGCCAGAAGTTAGCTTTGATGTTCCTGGATTGTATACGGTTACCTTAAATGCGTCGACCAATCTGGCGTCCAATGCCTACTCAAAGTTGAGTTATATACAGGTCGACGATTTGGGCATCAATTTGCCGATAGCAGAAGACTTTGAAAGTGGCGTTTTCCCACCAGCAGATTGGTTTGTAATCAATCCTGATACTTCATTTAGTTTTGCTACTACAGCAGCAATCGGATCAAGTGGAGCACCGACTAATGTCACTTTTATCAACAATGCGCTTTATGGCGATCTGGGAGAAGAAGATTATCTACAATCCTCTCATATTGATTTGAGTACGGTCAATAATCCTTGGTTGAGTTTCGATCTGGCTTATGCGCCTCATTCGCTTAATCACTTGGATAGTTTACGCATAGATTTGAGCCTTGATTGCGGGATTACTTGGACCGATACTATCTACCTCAAAGGAGGGATGGATCTGGGGACAGCGGCGATGAATCCTATCCCTTGGAGTCCCAATGCAGCTTCGGACTGGCGCAAAGACAGTGTTGACCTTAGCCCTTGGGCAGGGAGTAATATCAATCTACGCTTTGTCAACATCAATCATTTTGGCAACAATCTCTTTATTGACAATATCTCCCTTGAGGGAGATCCTACTCAGGCTCCTATCGCTTCGTTCTACACCAATAAGTTGCAAACATGTGCGGGAGATTTGGTGCAGTTTACCGATAACTCAATTACGGTTGGCGGAACTTATAGCTGGGACTTTGGTCCTGATGCGATCCCTGCCACTTCTACACAAATAGGACCTCATCAAGTCCATTGGACGAGTGGAGGAATCAAAACGATCACGCTTACAGTAAGCAATGCGCTTGGTAGTATGAACTATAGTCAGCAAGTGCAGGTAGATCCATTGCCAGAAGCGGCTTATTCGTATGCTTATATCAATAATCATCAAGTTGCCTTTAATAATATGAGTGCCAATACTAGCGCTCAATTCTGGGATTTTGGAGATGGCACGAGTAGCAGTCTCTTCTCACCTTCGCATGCCTTTCTCGCCAATGGTACCTATAGAGTTCGACTTTTGACGACCAATGCATGTGGTACCGATACAACAGATCAGTATATCAGTATTTCGGGTATTACTGCTCCTATTGCGGCTTTTAATAGCTCAAACTCGGTGTTGTGCGAAGCAGAAAGCTTTACCTTTGATAACCAAACCCAAGGGATAGGCATCACTCAATATCATTGGGATTTTGGTCCAGGTGCTAGTCCTGCTACGGCCAATACTGCAGGTCCGCATCAGGTATCTTATGTTGGCCCCGGTCCCCGAACGGTTACCCTAAGTGCCACCAATGGCAGTGGGACAGATATAGTGGCCTCTGCCATTTCGGTTGATCCCTTACCGCAGGCAAATTTCACTGAGAACCAAACGGCCTTTAATACTTTTATCTTTGCGAATAGCAGCCAGTATGGAGCAACCTATACGTGGGATTTTGGGGATGGCAATAGCACCAATAATGTTGCCCCGACTTATAGCTATTTGAGCAACGGAAACTTTGTGGTGAGCTTAATGGTCGGAAACCATTGTGGTACAGACACCATGCAACGCTCGGTGACGGTAAGTGGTATTCAAAGTCCGCAAGCGGAGATGAGTATATTGAATACGACCGTTTGCCAAGGCGATACGATAAACTTATTGGATCAATCTCAGGGTATTGGTATCAATTCCTATAATTGGAATTTTGGGGAAGGAGCCTTCCCCGCTAGCTCTACTTTGGCTGGGCCTCACCAAGTGGTTTATTCTTCGCCTGGCACTAAGTTGATCCAGCTCAGTGTGGCCAATGGTACTGGCATGAGTCTCGATAGTCAGTATGTCGAGATATTGCCTCCGCCGGCGCCGGCGGGCATTAATGCAAGCTTACAAAATGGACAGACTTGGCTATTTGCGCCCGATAGTTTGCAAACTGGTGATAGTTATCTCTGGGATTTTGGCGATGGGCAGCAAAGCGTGCAAATCTCTCCTCTACATACTTTTACCACAGCGGGTGAATATACCGTTAGTTTGATTTTGGAAAATCAGTGCGGCAAGGATACTTCGGAGATCATCTTAGTCGTGGGAAGTGTAAATATTGATAATGCGCTTTCAGATTTACAATTGCATATCACACCCAATCCGGCCCGAGACCAATTTCATTTGGTAGTGGAGGGAGACGCGCCAAGTATGCTCGA
>JBCAWW010000415.1:0-5548 GCA_038534415.1 Bacteroidota bacterium
CCTTTGTTTTACTAATTTACTTTACAGGGCTATGAATAAATGGATTTTGCGCATACTCATTTTGCTCCTTGCGAGTCTGCTAGGGCTTGGGATTTGGATGATGCTTAACCTCAGTGATCGTTTTCCTGGCTATAAGATCGATATTGATATCCCTGCGGGGAACGCCATGCCACTGCGAGCGGGCTTTGCCAAAGTCTCCATTAGTCCTGAGCTGCCCGATACTTGGATTGATGTCAACCAAGATTCTATGTATCGAGCCGAGGACGGTGATACTTATGAGGATGCCAACGGCAATGCTAAGTTTGATGCTGCTTGGATGGCTGGCTTTGGCAAGCACCGAGCTGCAAAAAGTATTCACGACTCTCTTTGGGCCAGAGCCATGGTCATCGACGATGGGCATACGCGTATGGCGGTAGTAGTGATCGATGCGATTGGTTTTGGGCATGATGATGTGATCCGTGTAAGACAGCAGATTCCGCGTTCTGCGCAGCTGACCTATACCACCGTAGCCAGTACGCATACGCACGAAGCTCCTGACCTAGTTGGTTTGTGGGGGCCTGGCAACTTTATCTCCGGTGTCGATCCTGCCTATCAAGAATTGGTTATCCGCCGTACTGCTGCTGCTGTAAATAAAGCCGTAGCAAATCTCAGGCCCGCAAAGTTGAGAGTAGGGGAGGACTTGGAGGGAGCGATTCCCTTGGTAGTGGATACGCGTAAGCCAGAGGTCTTAGATCCCGGGATCACGGTGCTACAGTTCCTCGATGTAGAGGCAGATACCACCCTAGGCTCTCTATTTGCTTGGGCAGATCACCCCGAAACTCTCTGGAGTAAGAATATGCAAGTGAGCTCGGACTTTCCGCACTACCTTCGAGAAGCCATGGAAAAAGGCATCTATGAGGGAGATAGCTTAGTAGTGGCGGGTTTAGGCGGTACCTGCGTCTATATCAATGGTGCGATTGGGGGCTTGATGACAACCCATCCTACTACGCCAATCGAGGATATGTTTGCTGATACGACTTATCTCGAACCTTCTTTTGCCAAAATCGAAGCCCAAGGATACCAATTGGCAAGGCTCGGCCTCAATGCGATACGCGATAGTAGTGTCAGCGAATTACAATCTGCTAGCCTAGCACTCCGCGCCAAAACCATAGAGATACCCTTGGATAATGTCCTCTTCCAACTAGCAGCTGCCTTGGGCGTTTTAGACCGTGGTATGAGCAAGTGGATGCATATGCGGACCGAAGTGGCGGCTTGGGAATTAGGGCCAATCAGCTGTTTGCAAGTACCGGGTGAAATCTATCCAGAAATCGTCAACGGAGGCATCGAAGCGCCCGAGGGCCAAGATTTTGACGTTCCTCCGCAGGAGATCCCCGCCTTGAGAAGCCAAATGAAGGGACGCTATAAAATGATATTTGGGCTTGCCAATGATCTGATCGGCTACATCATCCCGCGCTCCGAATGGGACAAGGAGCCGCCTTATATTTATGGCTACGAAAGTGATCCTTATGGCGAAATCAATTCGGTAGGGCCGGAAACGGCGGGCATCATTCATCAAACTTGCATCGATTTGTTGGAGGGGCAATAGAAGGGGCAAGTAGAGATTTGACTGTATGAAGCACAAAGAAATACAGTTTGCTCAGCCACTTGTAGCCGATATTTTGGGATCTTTACCGTTTACCTTTATCTCTCTCCTAATCATATGCAAGAAGCCGCTTTATATGGATTTGTCAGCGCGGTATTCTTATTGTCCTGCATCAATGGTTTATTGCTAGCAGCGATTTTGCTGTTTAACCAAAGGCTTAAGAGTAAGGCCAATCGAGCTTTGGCTTTTGCCTTGGTGGGGGCGGCGATCATTTTGCTTTATGAAAGCATCCTTTCTGTTGGTTTGGAAGAGGAGTATCCCATTTTGATGTTGATCCCCTTTTACCTCATTTCCAGTATCCCGATTGGAGTATATTATTTCACGGTCTATTTTTTGAAGCCCGAACGGCAGTTTGCAAACTTAGATTGGTTGATTTTGCTTCCTATCGGTTTGGAGATATTGGGTGAATTTCTCTACGCTTATTGGTATGGGGATGGGGGAGAGGAGGTACAATCTATTGGGGCAGATTGGATATTAGCGATACTCGGTGAAGGAGTTGGTTTGATAAGCTGTTTTGTTTTGTTGCCACGCTCATTGCAGAAGATCAAACAATATCAAAAGCAATTGACTGAGCATTATTCGACCATTCCCAAACAAAGCATCCAGTGGTTGCAGTTTTTTATTTATGCGCTCATCCTGATCAGTTTGTTTTGGTTGGGCAGCTTTGTTGAAGGGTTGCTTGGCTATGATCAGGAATTAACTTTTGCGGTGGTGTCATTGGGCCTGTCTTTTTTGCTTTTTGGCCTTGGCTATACCATGATTTTGGGTAGCTCCACTTTTCAAATCATTCCGCCCGATGATCTCAGTCCAAGTGTGGAGGCGAAGACCAAACAACTATCTAAGCGGACCGAAAAATATCATGCCGCATTATTAGGCCTCATGGCCGAAGAAAAACTATTCTTGAAAAGCGATTTGCAGTTACGAGACCTTTGCGAAAAACTTGACATCAGTGCTAGTTATCTGTCGCAAATCATCAATGAAAAGGAAGGCAAAAGCTTCTTTGATTTTGTCAATCACTATCGCGTAGAAACTGTCAAACAAAGACTCATTAGCCCTGATTTTAAGCATTATAGTATTATGGGTATCGCCTTGGAGTGTGGATTCAACACCAAATCGACCTTTTATAGCGTCTTCAAGCAATTTGCTGGTATGACTCCCGCTGCTTACCAGAAAACCCACAAAAGGGACTCCTAAGCACCCCAATTGCTTGTTTTTGCCCGGAAATTAGTCCGAGTATCCTGAATTTAGATACTATCGAACCCCCTTAGGCGGATATTCTGCGACCTTAGTTAGCCTTAGGCGTAAGCTCCAATATCCTGTTGAGCAAGACAGGGCTTACAAACCGAAATTTTGCATGATGACTAGAATTGAATTTATCAAACGCAGCCTGGCCGTAGGCATTGGCTTCCCCCTCCTTAGCTCACTTTTGACTGCTTGTGAAGATGAGGGATTGATCCTGCCTACTGGAGGGGAAAACTTTGAGGGGAAGGTCTTGATTATTGGAGCGGGGGCTGCGGGCTTGACGGCGGCCTATCTACTCAATAAGCTCAATATCGATTTTGAAGTATTAGAAGCTGCTGCAGACTTTGGGGGGCGAGTAAAAAGAGTAGAAGGTTTTGTAGACTTTCCCCTTGATCTCGGAGCTGAGTGGATACATACTGACCCCAATATTCTCAATCAAATCGCAGGCACAGAAAAGCCTAATCAAGAGATTGAAACCATTGTCTATAATCCGCAGGAGATTTCTCTTTGGAAGGAGGAAGAGTTAAAGAAGAGAGATTGGGTCAAGCGATTTTATAGTGAGCACAAATTCAAGAATACGACTTGGTATGGTTTTCTGGAAAATCACATAGTGCCCGATATCATTGATCGGATTGTGTTCAATGCCCCAGTAGATCAGATCGATTATTCGGGAGACAAGCTTTGGGTGAAGACTGCTTCGCAGAACGCTCAGTCTTATGAGGCAGACAAGCTGATCATCACAGTACCACTCAAAATTTTGCAGGGGGATAGTATCAACTTCATTCCAGCCTTAGCTAGTCAAAAAAGAGAAGCCATTGACAGCATTACCGTAGGGGATGGTTTGAAAGCTTTTATTGAGTTTGAAGAACGTTTTTATCCCGACGTCTTGATGTTTGGAAAATTGATCCAAGCTGCATTTGAAGACAATAAAATCTACTACGATGCGGCCTTTGGTAAGGATGCCAATCGACATGTGCTGGGACTCTTTACGATCAATGAACAAGCCAGTGAGTATACGGACTTGGGGACGGATGAAAAGATTCTCGAAAGGATATTGGATGAGTTAGACGAAGTATTTGAGGGGCAGGCTAGGCAACACTACAAGCAACATATCATTCAAAACTGGACAGCGGAGCCATATATCCAAGGGTCTTATTCGTATCATTTCCTCGGCGATCGCGCCCAAATCATGGCCGATCTTTTTGAGCCGATTGAGGAGAAACTGTTTTTTGCTGGCGAAGCCCTTTCAGATCAAAGCCAAGCCACTGTGCATGGGGCCTGTGAGTCTGCATATGCAGTTGTCAGCAAGATGCTAGAATAATAAAAGCGCTTTACTTGAAGCTTCTTTACCAGTTCTCTTAGCAGGACTGGTATTTTTTTGTAAATGCCAAAACCAGCAAGCTAGTCTGAAAAGGAGGAAGGTCCACAAGAATAGAAATTTTGAACGAAAGCAATACTCTTCCCAAAAAGGTATTGGACTCTTTCACTTTTTTCCTTAATATAAGATTAATATTAGTTCAATATTGGTTTCGAGATTCTTGTTTTTTTCATTCTTACATACACACTTAACGCTTTAACATCAAGAACTAAATCGGCGTTTTTACGCTATTCAACCACATTCCGAACGTAAACTCCCCCTCTGGACTCACACAATCCAGCAGGAAGGGCTTTTGTTTATCTGTCTGAAATATTTATCAGGCCAGATATTTTTTTCACACATTTATATATCTGTTTTATGACCAACTTTAGACGCTATTTGCTCTTTGCGCTAGCCGTTGTTTGCGGCTTTCAATTTTCTTTGGCGCAAACCCATCGCAATTGCCAAACCATGGAGGCTGATCAAGAACTCCGTGAGAAGTTTCCCGAGATGGGAACCTTAGATGAGTTTGAAGAATGGCTCGCGCCGCTTGTCCGTGCCTATCAATCTCAGGATAACTCCACGAGAGCGGTCTCTACGATCCCAGTAGTATTTCATGTGATTCACAACGGACAAAGTGTTGGTTCTGGCGATAATATTTCAGCTGCCCTAATCAACGCACAGTTGACACAGCTCAACAATGATTTCCGGAAGATTGTAGGTACTTCTGGTAATAACAGTGATCCTCGCGGCGCCGACTCAGAGCTTGAGTTTTGTATGGCTACTGTTGATCCAAACGGTAACAGCATGGCAGAAGCGGGTATCAATCGAATCAACCGCAGTAGCCAAGGCTGGTCTGCTCCTCCTTATGGGGTATGTCTCTCAAATGGGGGGATTGACAGATCCTATATCGACAATACGATCAAGCCCCAATCACAATGGGATCCTAATGATTATCTCAACATTTGGTTGATGGATCTAAATTGTGGGCTTCTTGGCTACGCTCAGTTTCCAAGCAATTCGGGTTTAGGAGGATTGAGTAGCAATGGCGGTGCTGCCAGTACGGATGGAGTCGTTGTGCTTACCAATTCTGTGGGCTCTACTACAAGCCCCAATCCCAGTGGCGGTAGTTTCAATGCTGGTCGTACCCTGACCCACGAACTGGGGCATTTCTTTGGGCTACGTCATATTTGGGGCGATAGCAATTGTGGTAATGATTTTTGTAATGATACTCCGACGCAGCAGGGCCCCTCTAGTGGTTGTCCAAACACTACTACTTGTGATGGGAATGCGGATATGGTTGAAAA
>JBCAWW010000416.1:0-5539 GCA_038534415.1 Bacteroidota bacterium
ATGGGAGATTTACCCCAGGAATATTACACAGCTTAAGTTGGGCTTACTATTGAGTCAGATTTTGTGAGCCGGTGGCGGATCTTGCCTACAAACATACTAAGGTCCAAATATGTCAAACCAGCCTGCCAAAAAGCCGTCTGTAAAAGTTGCTCTACTACCTTCTCTCAGTACCCAAATCGGAATTGGAGTTCTTACCGTTGGTCTCATTGTAGCGGGCATCTTTGCCCTCAATCAAAACACTTCAGTGAGCCGAAGTCAAGTAGCCGCCTGCGACACTGGCGATTGCGATAATGACGGACTCATCAATGAAAAAGATTGGGACGATGATGGTGATGGCATCCCAGATGTCGCAGAAGGGATTTGCACCGTTTCTAGCTTCAACCTTGATTTTCAATCTCTTGACGGTAGTACCGATCCGGTCGTAGACATCAATAATGCAAATCTCCAATTAGGGGACGCAGTATTGAGTATGTCGCCAATTAGCACCAATGGCTCTGCAAGTTTGGACGATTACGAGATCTCCGACGGCCATATAAATGGCATATATGGTCCCAAGATAGGGATCTTAAATGCGTCTAGCAGTAATGACTATGTGCGCATACATTTTGTATTTTCTACGAAGGTCCACGAGCTAGAATTTGACATTCATGACATCGATCAACGAGATGCCTTACAAGTAAATGCCTCAAGGGGCGGCAATGTATACACGCTGACGCTTGGAGAATATTCGACTCCCGCCTGTGTAAGTTATATCGGCAATAATGTATTTGAATCTGTTTGCAATACCGGAGTCAACGGAACAACCGACGGTAGCATACATCTAAATTTTGCGGAGGCAGTAGACGAGGTCGAAATTTTGTTATTCCAATCTTCTGGACCAGATGGGGGTTCGATTTCTTTTGGTAGCTTTACCGCTGCTTGTGAAAATAGAGACACAGATCAAGATGGACTACCTGATTTCCAAGATCAGGATAGCGATAATGACGGTATCACGGATCAAACCGAAAACCAATGTAGTGAAGATCCGACCTTATCAATCTTTGCTCCACTCGATGGCAGTACGGACCCGGTAGTAGATATCAACAATGCCAATTTACAGGTGGGAGGAGCAGGCATCACTTTGAATCCTATCGTCTTTGGCGGTACTGCAGGTATAGATGAATACTCCATAGACAATACGCACTACTCAGGCGCTTATGGGGTCAAGCTAGGCGTATTGAATTCCAATAGCGCGGCAGATTATCTGCAAGCCACCTATGTTTTTGACAATCCCATTGGCAGTCTTTGTTTTTTGGCCATCGATTTAGACCAAAATGATGCAATTCAAATAAACGCCAAGTTCAACGGGCAAACCATCGTCTTAGATGAGCTCAATGGCACTTATCCGCACAACAATCCCTGCCCGCAGTGGCAAGGCAATAATACTTGGCAATCCAGTTGCAATTTCAACACCAATAACTCCATCCAAGGCGGTCTACAGATTTGTATACCCGATAGTATGGACGAACTAGAAATTCGCTATTACGACTACAATGGTAGCAATGGCGGCTCCTTTACCATTGCCAACCTCTATGGTTGTGGCCTAGACGATAGTGATGGAGATGGGTATCCCAATTATATCGACCTAGACGCAGACAATGACGGTATCCCCGACCTAGTAGAGTCAGGAGGGGCAGATAGTAATGGCGATGGCATGACTGATGCTCTTAACCTAGATGGGACGCTGGCCAATGATCTCGACGGCGATGGGCTCGATGACCGCTTTGATGCTGTAGATTCCTACGGGCCGGGAAGTCCTGCTTGGCTAGTGGGCAATCTGCTTAGCGAAACAGATATGGACCAAGATGGTATCCCCAACTATCTCGACCTAGATAGCGATGCCGATGGTATCCCCGACATCATTGAAGCAGGAGGATTTGACACCGATGGCAATGGCCGGGTGGATGCTGTCAGCACCCAAGGCTTACTCACGGACGATAGAGATAATGATGGTTTTGATGATCGCTACGATACTGATGACAATGGAGTGATCGGCATTGATCAGAGCACAGGTGCCTTAATGATGCCTAGCGACGCAAATAATGATGGGCTAGCAGATGCTTTTCCAGCTTTTGACAATGATGGCAACAATGGATCAGCAAACGTAAGCGGAGATGCTGACGGTGATGGCATACCCAATTTCCTTGATCTAGATGCTGATAATGACGGCATCCCAGACTTGGTAGAAGTAGGAGGCTTAGATGCCAATGCCGATGGGCAATTAGACGCGCCTAGCGCAACGCTCATCTTTACCCAATACAACCTCAGTGGCGGACATCCGGCCCTGCCAGATTATGCAGGCAGCCCCAGTTTGCTAGGAGGTCAAAATGTAGATTTTGACCGAGATGGCATCCCCAACTACTTGGACCTAGACTCAGATAATGATGGCATTTCAGACATAGTCGAGACTTGGACTCAATCCGTAGATTTAGACCAAAATGGCCGCGTCGATGGACAAAATACCGCCGATGCCAATCAAGATGGATGGCACGATGCTTATCTCTCTCAAATTCCGACTACTGCGGATGCCAGTGGCTCCGAATTTGGCAACAACAATGCACCAGACTTTCAAACGGGCGACGGCCAAGCAGATTTTGACGGAGATGGCTTACCCAATTTCCTCGACATAGATGCCGATAATGACGGTATCCTGGATCTACTCGAATCTCAAACCTCCTCCCTCAATGCAGCAGATATTTTTGGCGGTCTTCAAATGACGAGCGCTACCGATGCTGATTACGATGGACTCACGCAAACCTTTGATGTAGATGAAACCGGCAGCTACATCCTCCCCAACAACCATGACAATGCTGACAATCCAGATTTTCTAGATGATGATACCGATAATGATGGAGTGGTAGATCTCCTCGAGGGGCACGACGGAGATGTCAATGGCATAGTCGACAATACGCCTTCGAGCAATGATGTAGACTTTGACGGCTTAGACGATGCTTTTGACACTCAATTGACGAGTCCTAGTCCGACAGGCTCTAATCAGTCGATTCAAGACGCAGACGGCGACCTCAATACTGGGGGAGATCGTGATTGGCGAGACATCAATTCGACGACCTTCCCAGTAGAATGGATGTCATTTACGGTCGCTTTGGATGGCGAAGACGGCCAACTCAACTGGGCCACAGCAACAGAGACCAATAGTGATTTCTACCTCGTAGAACGCTCAGTCGACAGCAAAGCATTTGAGCGCCTAGGCAAAGTACAAGCTGCTGGCAATAGTAGCACCCAAAGCAACTACGCGTTCACCGATGTAGGTGTACTCAAATCAGGCTACCCCAAAGTGTACTACCGCATCAAACAACAAGACAAGGACGGCAGCACAGCCCTCAGTCCGGTCATCGAGCTTTCTCTCAACGGCTTGGATCAATTATTTGAGGTAGAGGCCTACCCAAGTCCGGCCAATGATATAGTCAACTTTAGTTATCTGCAAGCAAATGTGGGCGATCTAGAGATCGCAGTCTTCAACACACAAGGACAGCTGGTCTGGCGTCGACGCCTCAAACTAGCGTTCACCAAAGGGGAAATAAAACTGAATATCTCAAACTGGGCCAGCGGTACATATCTGGTCAGGATGAGCAATGAAACCGCCAGCAGTGATTTTAGGTGGATCAAACAATAAGAAAATGAGCAATCAGAAATCCAAAATCGTACAAAGCACCAAGCCGAGTGTCAAGGCAAAAGCTTGGGCATACATCAGCATTGCAGGCGCATTGGTCGCGATTATCTATGCGGGTTTGTCCTTACAAGAAGAGGAAAACAAACGCTATAAACGCAACTATGAGAGCGTTCGCAAAGCGAACACCCCTAAAGACACTGCCAAAGTAGAAGAAGAAATTCCTGTCTTTAATAATCAGCAGGATCCATCGCGCTAATCCATTCGTGGATCAAATCCAGGCTTTCTGAATGTAGGACTTTACGACCGACCTCGGGCATCATAATCCCGGGATCGGTCGAATTGAGTCGAAAATAAAGGATAGATTCCTCAGGCTTAGCTGGCACAATATCATAGCTGCGGCCTCCAGAACCACGGCCAGCCGCCACGGGAGCTTTGTTTACCCCCCAAACAATGGGTTCGGTCTGATGCACATCCAAAAAGAAACCGGAAGTGCTGGCCGGTCCGTGCTCATTATGACAATGCGCACAATTTATATCTAACCAGATGCGGGCTCTTTGGTCTAGGCTGCCAGTAGTCGGATCATTCCAAACAGCGGCCTTGGGTACCTCTGCTATCGCGGGCATCTCAGCGATCATATTTGCTGCTGCCCAATGCTCCAATTGGTTTTCTGGACCTTGCCCAAAATCTAAATTTCCATTGAGCTGACGAGCTGAAGGCCCAATAGGTCTCAACTTGCCATCAAAACTATGGCAACCTTTACATTGATTGAGGTTGGGAAAGGCATATTCCAGTTTTTGCTTTTTGCCTTTTTTGTTGATCCATTTGACCTCTTTTGTCCCTCCTGCCACTTCGAGGAACGCTTCTGTCTGTTCTTCGTTCCAGTGATAGGCTAAGGCTTTCCAGCCTTTATCTTCATGGATCAAAAGCCTCGTTTCCATAAGTTGACGGCCTTTTTCAGGCTTGCGGGCATCGACAGGATAGTAAAAGGTTTTGATGATGGTCGTTCCCACGGGAAAGTGCAGCACTTCTTGATCATTGTAGGGTACGGTGGCTCCTTTTGGCAGCTTTATATAACGCAGCTTTTCCGAATAATCTGAAAACAATGGCGTATTGAGCTGGTAAGGCAGCACCCCTTCGGCTGGCACTAAAGCAGAGACTTCTCCTTTGAAAAAGCCATATTCAGAAAGCGTCATTGCCGGCCCCTGGGGCGCAGCTGGTCTAAAGGCCGAACCGACCAATAATAGCAATAAGAGTGATAGCAGATATTTCATGTATCCGAGGGTAAGATGATAAAAGCAGGCTTTTAAATTACAAAAACTCTATATCAAATCAGTACGACTTTTGGTAAAAAGCTAAGCGCTTGTTGGGATTTCGGGGCTTTAGCGGCAGAGCGATGGACTTTAGCGTTCTCAGAACGCCTGCCTTCTGATCTACAGGAAAAGCCCCAGGCTCCTCTTATTTAGTGCCCAATGGTGGCGCGCTTTGGGTTTTACCTTCACAATTGTAATCCGAGTCGTCGGTATGCAAACCTTCGAAATTGTTTTCGGCATCGAGGTAGGCAAACTTACCGCCCTCATTGTTGCGAATACAAATCTCGTTTTCAGCTTTGAGACGACCGTTTTCATCTAATGTCTCAGGATCATTGATACCGTCTAGGACGATGGTAGGTTGATCTTTTTTAAATTCTCTCCGCATCAATAGTCCAAACTGCGAGCGCGTGGTAGGCTTAAGGGTATTGGAAACGGTATTGTCGTGGATATAAATCCGCAATGGGTAGGCGTAATATTCTTTATCCTTGATTTTATTTTCGGTGATGTAGAGATTTACAACAATGTGATCAACCAAAATAAGACCTTTAGTATTTCTGTT
>JBCAWW010000417.1:0-5538 GCA_038534415.1 Bacteroidota bacterium
TCAATCTGCCGATGGCTGAGTAGCCTAGCCCGGATTATTTTTCTTGTGGAGATCATCTAGCATTTGATGTCCGTGGTCCGGCCTCATCGGGATTTCTTGATCTTTACGGCTACTCGCCGAACGCTTATTCTCTTCTTCGATCAAGGCCTGAACAACAGCAAACATATCGACATCGCCATCTAGGTGGTCGGCTTCATGGAAATTGCCATATTGATCTCTACGGGTACTGCGTAAATGTACAAAATGAATGCGCTCTCCTAAGCGTCTAACCATTTGTGGCAAATTATTATCTGAACGTACCCCAAATGAACCCGTGCAATAGGTCAGCCCATTGGCAGGGCTATCGACCGCTTGAAATAAGTGTTGGATATCTGCTTCGGTGCTTACCACTCTGGGCAATCCAAGCAAGGGAAATGGAGGGTCGTCTGGATGAATCGCCATTCTGACCCCCGCCGCTTCAGCGACTGGGATGATGGCCTCGAGAAAGTAGACAAGATGCTTTCTAAGCCCTGCCGCATCAATCCCATCATAGGTAGCCAAAACTGCGCTAAGCTGATCTAAAGAATAGCCTTCTTCGGCTCCTGGCAATCCCGCAATGATGTTTTTTTGTAATAAGGCCTTAGCTGCCTCATCCATATTGTGGTACAATGCTTTGGCTCGGTCTATTTGCGCTGTTTCGTAGTCTTGTTCGGCGTCTTCTCGATTGAGGATATAGAGATCGAATGCGGCTAAGGCTGCAGCTTCAAATCGTAAAGCTTCCGAACCGTCAGGCATAGGGTAGGCGAGGTCTGTACGTGTCCAATCCAATACTGGCATAAAATTGTAACAGACGATTTCGATACCACAAGCCCCGAGATTGCGGATACTTTCTTGGTAATTGGCAATGTAGCGTTCCCGATTAGGGCCAGCCGTTTTGATCTCTTCATGAACTGGAATACTCTCTACTACCGACCATGTTAACGGCCTTTTTTGTTTTCGATTTTGATCCCAGCTGACTTCCTGTTGCCGCTTTTGGATTTCTGCCACGCTCCATACTTCTCCATTTGGGATATGGTGGAGGGCAGTCACGATATCTGTGGCCCCAGCTTGCTGTATGCTGTCTAGGCTAACAGGATCATTTGGTCCGTACCAACGCCAAGATTGTATCATTGTATTGTTGCTAATCCGATTTAGAAAAACTTATTGAGTTGCCCAAGAAATTGGGGCAAGTGTGCGCATTAAATTCCACTGTAAGCACTGAATCCGCCATCAATGGGTACTACAATGCCGGTTACAAATCGTGCCGCATCGCTCAACAACCAATGAATGGTACCATTGAGCTCATCAGCATCGCCAAAGCGCCCCATAGGAGTTTGCTTGATAATAGAGGCGCCTCTATCGGTGAGGCTGCCATCTTCTTTGAGCAGTAATTTTCGATTCTGATCACCGATAAAGAATCCTGGAGCAATGGCATTTACGCGGAGGCCGTCCCCAAATTTGAGGGCAAATTCACAGGCCAGCCATTTGGTGTAGTTGTCGATAGCTGCTTTGGCTGCCGAATATCCTACCACCCTACTAATAGCTCTTTGGGCCGTCATGGAGGAGATGTTGACAATCACCCCTGTCTTGTGAGCTACCATATGTTTGCCAAAAACCAAAGAAGGTAAAACCGAACCATTGAGATTGAGCTCGCTTACTTTTTGAAAAGCCTCTATAGACAAAGAAAATATATCACTATCAGGCCCAATCGTTGCGCCAGGCATATTGCCGCCTGCGGCATTGATAAGACCCTCTATTGGCCCCAAGCGATTGATTATTGTTTCTAAGGCTTGCTCTAAAGAAGATTGGTCTAATACATTGGCGGCCAAGCCTATCGCTTCCCCTCCCTGTTCGTTTATTTTATCAGCATTGGCAATTGCCAATTCCGCTCTAAGGTCTAGAATAGCCACTTTCGCGCCTTGCGCGGCAAGGTAAGAAGCCATATTACTACCCAAAACACCCCCGCCTCCTGTAATGGCTATGACTTTGTTGTGGATATCAAAAGAGTTTTGCTCAAGCATAGAATTGTCCTTTTTCACGATTTACGAAAAACCCATTCTCACAAAAAGGCAGCTTTCACTGGGAACGGTTGTTCTTTCAGTAGCTGGGAACGGTTGCACTTTTCCTGCGAATTGTATAACCTGCATTAATGAATCAGCACAGGATTACTATCAAGGATTTGGCAAGAGAACTAGGGATCTCAAAGTCTACTGTCTCACGCGCACTCAGGGGCCACCCAAATGTCAAAAAAGAAACTCGTGATGCGGTCAAAGCATTGGCAGAGGAACTCGATTATCAACCCGATCAGGTGGCGCTTAGCTTGGTTCATCGAAGGACATTTACGATCGGGGTAGTGGTGCCCAATATCAGTTTCCCTTATTTCTCTCACGCACTCAGTGCAGCCGAGGAAGTAGCCGCTGCTGCTGGCTACCAAATCATCCTCTGTCAGTCCCAAGAGTCTTTTGATACGGAGAAAAAGGTCATACAAACCTTGGTTTCTAATCGGATCGATGGCCTATTGCTCTCGATATCTGGAGAGACTCAAGATTTTGAGCATATCCACAATCTGCGCCGTAAAGGGGTACCAGTGGTATTGTTTGACCGAGTATTTGGGCACGGCACCTTCCCCCAAGTATTGGTTGATAATTTTGAAGCAGCTTACAAAGCCACCAAGCATCTGATTGATCAGGGCTACCGAAGAATCGCCCATTTGGCCGGCCCGCAGCGATTGTTAGTTAGCCAGCAAAGATTACAAGGCTATCTAGAGGCCTTAGATGAGGCAGGGATTGAAGAAGATGAAGCCCTGATTGTAGAAAAAGGTTTTAGAAGAGAGGATGGCAAAGAGGCTGTGGAAGAATTGATGGCGCTAGCCAATCCGCCTGAGGCTTTGTTGGCGGTATCTGATAGCGCAGCAATTGGCGCAAAAATAGCCTTAGAAGAAAAAGGGCTGAAAATCCCGCAAGACATGGCTTTGGCTAGTTTTAATAATGAAGCCTATACCGAATTTGTAGAACCTTCAATTACTACGGTCTCTTTTCCAATGCGAAAGATGGGCGCCGAGGCTGCGAAAATGCTCCTAGCCCAATTAGGGGATGAGGCCGAAAATCCTGAGCCTGAGCAATTAATTCTGTCGACTGAGTTGATCATTCGCAAGTCTTCTCTCAAGCCATAAAAACCTTTTAAAGCGCATTTTGGCTAAGTTCCCAACATTCGCAACCTATGACTTAACTATGGTTGTAAACTTGTCGTAGGTTTAAGCTCGGGTATTAAACGCTAAATCAAGTAAATTCGCTCCCATGAGCAAACACTCCCAAGAGTTGGGTTCGGCTAAAATTAGTAGCCTCCTAGTCAAACAATCTGTCCCTGCTTCTATCGGTATTTTGATTATGTCTATTTACGGCATCGTCGATACCATCTTTGTAGGGCAATATGTAGGTTCCTTAGCCATTGCTGCGATTACAGTTGTACTCCCTATCACTTTTTTGATTTCCTCTATTGGGATGGCAATTGGTATTGGTGGAGGCTCGATTATTTCTAGGGCATTGGGGAGCGACGATAGAGAAAAAGCCAATTTGACCTTCGGCAATCAATTAGGGCTGACCTCTAGTTTGGCGATCTTTATTGTGATCCTAGGCTTCATTTTTGAAAAAGAAATTCTCGTTTTCTTCGGGGCCAATGGAGATATTTTAGAACCCGCCTCCCAATATTTTCAAATCATCCTGATCGGAGTCCCCTTTTTGGCTTGGGCCATGATGAGCAATAATATTATCAGAGCAGAGGGGGAACCACGGGCGGCTATGCTGACCTTGATGGTGCCGGCTTTAGTCAATCTGATTTTAGACCCGATTTTTATTATTGTTTTTGATTGGGGCTTAGAAGGGGCTGCTTGGGCTACTTCTCTCTCATATATGATGAGCGCAGCTTATACCACCTGGTTTTTCTTCTTCGGTAAGTCAGAATTGCGGATCACCTCTGCCGCCCTCCGACCTCAGAAAAAAATCGTCGCTGAAATATTTTCAATTGGTGGGGTTACACTGGCCCGCCAAGGCGTAGTAAGCTTATTTTCTATTGTGCTCAATCATACCCTGTTTCAATACGGCCAAGAAATGGCAGTAGCAGTCTTTGGGATTGTCAACCGCATGATGATGTTTGCCAATTTTCCGGTTTTGGGCCTCTTGCAGGGAACGCTTCCCATCATTGGCTTCAATTTTGGGGCAAAAAAATGGAAACGCGTCAAGGAGACGATCAAACTTTCCATCATGTCGGGCACCGGGATCTCCTTTTGTATCTTCATTTTGATCATGCTCTTTCCCGACAAGATTGCCTCAGTTTTTACCGAGGACGAGCAAGTGGTGGCTGAGGCCGCAAATGCCTTGCGTAAGGTGTTTCTCGCTACGCCACTCTTGTTGACCCAATTGATCGGCTCCGGTTATTATCAGGCGATTGGCAAGCCCTTGCCTGCCCTCTTTTTGGCGCTGTCTAAGCAGGGATTTTGTTTGATCCCTTTGTTGTACATCCTGCCCAACTTCTTCGGTTTAGATGGAGTATGGTATGCGTTTCCGGTGGCAGATTTTCTCACTGCGATCGCCAGTATGATTGCCTTGCGTATTGGCTTCACCAAACTCAACCAACGAGCGGAAGCGGTGCCCCAAGCCGATGATCTTAATCTAGCGGCAGAAGAGGTCAGCGTTTAGCTAGGGTTTTCATGATTATCCGTAACATTTATGGAAATTTTCATTAAATGAGTCATACTCATACAAATAGTCATGACCATGAGAATTTTCTTAATCTTGCTGGGCCTAATATCCATGGCCTGTTTGTGGGATGATGATACAGTTGAAATGGAGTTTCAACAGTTTCCGGGAACCATAGAGCTTATTTCAGGCCATATCCTCAGGCATTCTCCTGAATTTTATTATTGGCGCATCAAAGACCGGGAGCAAAAGTTGAAAAATGCGGACAGCCTAGTATGGTATGACGATATGGCGGTGGCTTACAGTAAGCTTGGGCAAGACAAAAAAGCGATAGAGATCGCTACCATCCAACTGGAAAAATCGCCGCAGCGCTACGAAACTTTGGCCAATCTAGGCACCTTTTATATTCATGACGGGCAATATCGCCAAGGCTTAGCGTTCCTCGAAGAGGCAATAAAAATAAATCCTGAGGCTCACTTTGGGAGAGAAAAGTACCAAATCGCTTTGGTCAAATACCTGATCGAAATCAATTGGGAGCGTGAAAAGAAGCTGCCACTGCAAGTCGATTGGAATAGAATTACCGATGGCTTTTGGACAGCTCACCATATTTTTGATTTGGCCCAATACGATCCCAAAGCCCGCCTAGCAATCAAAAATAACTCCTATCATATCAAGGCAGAAATCCCCTCCTTTTATGAATTTTTGCTGGCAAATTACCGCAAGACGACCGACTCCTTGGCCCCAACTTTGCCTTTAGAGGAACTTGAAAGTGCCATAACAGGTATATCGGGTATGCTCAAATTTGGGAACCATGACTCTCCGATAT
>JBCAWW010000418.1:0-5535 GCA_038534415.1 Bacteroidota bacterium
AACTACTAAATAACTACTTTTTAAAATGAAAACTACCTCTACTACTCTCTTCTTAATATGGGTGTTTGCCCTGTTTCCCACAGCCATTGCTCAAGACTGCTCCAAGCTGATCTGGGCCGATGAGTTTAATGGTACAAGTCTCGACCTCAACAATTGGAATTACGACATCGGAGATGGTTGTCCAGAACTCTGCGGTTGGGGCAATAATGAGCAGCAGTACTATACTGACTCACCTGACAATATATCTGTAGGCAATGGACTCTTGACCATCACCGCCAAAACCGATACGGTCGGTGGATATCAGTATTCCTCTGCCAAGATCACCTCCAAGGGCAAAGGAGACTTTCGCTATGGTCGCTTTGAAGCCAGTATGCGCTTGCCCGAAACCCAAGGTCTATGGCCAGCCTTTTGGCTCTTACCTACCGACAAGGTCTACGGCGAATGGCCCAGAAGTGGGGAAATCGATATTATGGAGCTTTTGGGTCATAAGCCTTATGAAATTCATGGTTCGCTACATACGGGCATGCCTTGGACTATTAAATCTAACCGCTATAGTCTCCCTCCAATAGAATCATTTGCGGATACTTTTCATGTATTTGCCTTTGAATGGGGACCAGATACAATGCGATGGTTTGTGGATGACAATGAGTATCAAACGGTGGCTAGTGATTCGATTGCACCTTGGGCACCATTCCTAGAAGATTTTCACCTCATTTTCAATGTCGCAGTAGGTGGCAATTGGCCTGGCCCCGTGGATTCAAGCACGGTTTTACCACAGGTGATGGAGATCGATTACGTGCGAGTTTATAGTCGTCCGAGCCGCTTGCGTATTGCTGGTGATCAACCAGTGATCGGCGCTGCGGGCATGACCTATGAGACCTTTGCTATCAGCGGTGCAGATTACATTTGGACAGTTCCAGCTAGTGCGAATATCGTTGCTGGTCAAGGCACCAATGCCATCCAAGTAGATTGGGGCTGCACTGCGGGCGACATTACGCTGGAGTTACAAACGGACTGTGATACGGCCATGCTGAGCTATAGCGTAGCCAATTTTGCAGAGCTAGCGATTGAGGGTGCTAGCTTGGTAGCCGAAAGCCAAGCGGCTTTGACCTATGAGGTTGCTGCTGTCGATGGGGGTATCTACACTTGGACGGTACCTGCAGATGCCAATATTATCAGCGGTCAAGGTACCAATGCAATCACCCTAGATTGGGGCTGTAGTGCTGGAGAGGTCGTAGTGGCGGTCAATGGTAGCTGTAGCAATCCTTTGAGTGATACCATACAAGTGGATCTTAGAGCAAACTCAGTCACTGGCTTTGCTACTGTATCTGAAAATAGCCTTGGCCGGGTTTATAGTATCGAACCGGTGATTGGGGCTACCTATACTTGGGCGGTGCCGACTGGGGCTACGATTGTCTCTGGTCAAGGGACGTCTGCGATAGTGGTAGACTTTGGTACGGAAGGCGGCCTCCTCAAGGTGATTGTCAACTCTGCTTGTGGTACTCAGACTTATGGGCTTACTATCACCATAGATCCATCGGCGCTCTACTGTGATTTTGATGGCACAGACCTGCTCTGGGACGTTTTTGGTGGAGGCCTAATTGATACCGTACCCAATCCATTTAGTGGAGGTATCAATACTAGCGCCAATGTCGGTCGGACCCGCAAAGAAGCCGGCGCCCAAAGCTGGGGAGGGATATTTGCTGACCTAAGCGGAGAGATGGACCTTGACGCCAATCCACTTTTGCAGATGAAAGTGTACACTGCTAAGGCTGGGATCGTTAAGTTTAAGATTGAAGACCAGACTACAGGGGTTCCTCCAATAGAACTCGATAATAATCTTGACACCCTCAACCAATGGGTCAATTTGATTTGGGACTTTTCGGCTTATCCGGCCAATACCTTTGATCGTATTGCACTCTTTTTTGACTTTGGGCAGACGGATACCAGCTATTGGTATTTTGATGATGTGTTTGGGCGTCCTGATCCTACCGCTAGCCTCGAAAATATTGAGGCTACTTTAATCGATGTGTATCCAAACCCGAGCGCTGGCTTATACCAAATCGAGCTCAATGGACAGTTTGCCAATGCCAAGACCTTAGACTTACAAGTGCTCGATGTCAATGGTCGCACTGTTTATGCCAAAGTGCTGCAAGGCTTACAAGCAAGCCATAGAGTTGATTTGAGTGGCTTGCCAGATGGTATGTACTTCCTGCGTATAGTGGGGCCCGACACTCAATATGTCAAGGCACTCGAAAAGCTTGACTAAGCTAGTTTTAGAGTCTCATTATTTTTTTAGGCTCCTTCGGAGAACGATTGTACCCGTTCTCCGAAGGAGCCTAAGACTTTTTTTTACTACTAGCAAGGAACGGGAACGGGCTCGCCAGATTCGGTTGCATACAGTTTAAGGCTGAAACAGTTCGTTTAAAATTTGAACAATGATAGAAGCTGGGAAATGGATCGATCAAAGATACCCTAAGCCAAATAAAAAGGCGCCCGGTACTAAGCACCGGACGCTTATCCTAATATCACCAAATAATTAGGATCTAGTAACAAAATCTAAACAATTGAACGCAACTTACTTTAAAGATAATTAGGGGTTATTTACTATTGATTTTAAGGATTTCCTTATGCTTTGATACAAATATGTACCTCCGAAATCTGAGATGAAAACGGTTTTTATCAAGCGGTCCTTTGACTGATCCAACGGTATCTTTAGTTTAAGCTAAGCTAGTCCTCCTGCTTGGCAAAGGCTCGCATGAGAAGCGTTCTGCGCAGCAGTAAATCAGGCAATGGAGCGCTAAGCTAAACTGCTCAAGGCTCTCTGCTAAACCTCAGGGCCCTATTTATACCCCAAAAGGAAAGATATATACCCATTTGTGGTACAAACTCCCGTATAGTCTGGTTTTATTTCGAACCGTTTAAAGCATTTCAAAAACATGGCGCTTTCATATTCTGATCTTCCTCCTAGAGTCCTACAATTTGGCGGCGGAAACTTTTTGCGCGCGTACTTAGGTTGGATGGTGCAACATCTCAATGAGCATTGCGATTTTGAGGGCAGTATCGTTTTGGTCAAGCCTACGCCTGCGGGCAATTATGAGTCATTGCGTGCCAAGGCTGGTCAATATCATGTGGTGCTCAATGGTATCTATGAAGGTGAGGCCCAACAGATTGTTTATCCTATAGATTGTATCTCCCAGATTCTCAATCCCTATCACGAATGGCCCCAATTTCTTGCGACGGCCAAGCAGCCTAGCCTCCGCTATGTGGTTTCCAATACTACTGAGGCGGGGATCGTATTTGAAGGCGAAGTGCATTATAGGGAAGGAGTGCCGAGAAGTTTTCCGGCCAAGCTGACCGCTTGGTTGTATGAGCGCTTCCTTCATTTTGAAGGCGCAGCCAAATATGGGAGTATCTGCTTGCCTTGCGAGCTCATTCCCGCCAATGGCGAGGCATTACGGACGACCATCTTGCAATATGCCACACATTGGGGCTTGGGGACGGCTTTTGAAAGCTGGATTCAAAGTCATAATCATTTTTGTGATACCCTCGTCGATCGGATTGTTTCTGGTTATGATGCCGATCTGGCTGAGACTTTGAACGCAGAGCTTGCCTATGAAGACCCCAATTTGGTGGTGGGCGAGCATTATCATAGTTGGGTGATGCGGGGTCCGGCTGGGGTTGAAGCCCAAGTGCCGTTTCTTGCTCCTAGCCTTAACAATAGTTGGGTGGAGGATTTGAAACTGTATCGCCAACGTAAGGTGCGGATTCTCAATGGTGCCCATATGACGATCGTGCCCTTGGGCTATATCTTGGGTTTAAAGACGGTCAAGGAAGCCATGGGGCATCCGCGCTTGAACAGCTTTTTAGAGGCATTGCTCAGGGAAGAAGTGATCCCTAGTATTGATTTAGAGGCTGAAGCCTTGATTGCCTACAGTGAGGAGATATTGGATCGCTTTCGCAATCCATTTTTGGAGCATCGGCTCCTGGATATATCGCTTAATTCGATCGCTAAATTTGCGACCCGCTTGATGCCGAGTTTGATTGATCGCTATCAAAAGACAGGGCAAATCCCTGAAAAAATATTGACCGTATGGTTGGCGGTAATCCTTTTTTATCGAGGCGTATACGAAGGGCGCGAAATCCCTTTGCGCGATGAAGCCGCCAATCTTACATTTTTTGCTAGCCTGTGGCAGGAGAGTGAAGCGTTCAGCAAGGCTGAAATCCTCACCAAAGCTCTCCAAAACCCCGTTTGGCAAAATGAGCAACTGCCGCCACGCGCTGATCTGGTGGCAAATATGCTTTCTCTCTGGCAAAGCTGGGAGCAGGAAGGACTTTCCAGCCTTATCTCCAATCTCCAAACTTCACATTAGATGGACCTAAAGCTAAAAGATAAAGTTGTATTAATCTCTGGTGCTGCGGGCCAGGAAGGCAGTATTGGCCACACGATCATGCTGGGGCTTGCCGAAGAAGGGGCGATACCAGCCATTATAGACCGGAATGCGCGAGGCTTTAAGTATGTAGAGGATTTGCAGGCAAGAGGGATTGATGCGCTCTTTGTACAAACAGATGTGACTGATCCGCTGCAAATTGAAGCTGCCGTAAATAAGGTGATGAGCAAATACGGTCGCATCGATATCCTGATCAATAATGTGGGTGTCAATGATGGCGCTGGGCTAGAGGCGAGTTATGATGCCTTTGTGCGCTCGCTACAACTCAATTTGATTAGCTACTTTTTGCTGGCCAAGCATGCGCTACCCGCTCTCGAAAAGTCAAAAGGCAATATCCTCAACGTAGGCTCTAAAGTCGCGCTGACAGGCCAAGGAGGCACTTCTGGCTATGCTGCCTCCAAGGGAGGAGTATTGGCCCTGACCAGAGAGTGGTCTGTTGATTTGATCCGTAAAGGCATACGGGTCAATGCCCTGATTATAGCCGAAAGCCGCACACCCGCCTACGATCAATGGTTAGAGACGCTGCCTGATCCTGCTGGGAGCTTGCGCAAGATTCAGAGGACTATCCCCTTCGAGGAACGCATGACTCGCCCATCTGAAATCTCAGATACGGTCTTGTTTTTGGTCTCGGAGCGCTCCTCACATACTACTGGGCAATTTGTCTTTGTCGATGGGGGCTACGTACATTTAGATCGTGCGCTGCTGTCAGAGTGAGTGGCTTAGAGGGATTTTTTTTATATTCAATTAAGCCTTTTTCTTTCCCGTACTTCTTGTTGAACTGCTACTACCGATCGCTCTTTTATGAACCTAAGCCGAATCTGTTTTCTCATATTATGTTTAGCGCCACTCTCTTCCATTTCTGCTCAAAGTTTAGACCTGTTTTTTGAACATTTTACGACGGAAGATGGCTTAAGTCAAAATGATGTTAACTGTATCATTCAGGACTCCTTAGGCTTTATGTGGTTTGGAACCAATGATGGCCTCAATCGCTATGATGGTTATAATGTAACCGAATTTAAGCCCTCTGAGACCGATTCCTTTTCCATCAGCAGTAATCTGATCAATTGCTTAGAGACCGATGCCC
>JBCAWW010000419.1:0-5470 GCA_038534415.1 Bacteroidota bacterium
ACCTAAGCGACACCGCTGGTATGACCATTACCCTTATCAATATGGGGGTATTGCACCAAGACCTTGGAGATCAACAAAAGGCCCTTAGCCTATACAATCGAACAGTAGAATTATTACAGTTAAGTCAGGATGAAGCCCGCTTAGCAGATACCTATCTAAACATCGGAAACTATTATCTAGCTGAGGATCAATCTCAGATAGCACTACAATATTTTGGAGACGCTGAGGAGATATTTGCCAAGCTCAATGACCAAAGAGCATTAGCTGATGCCTATATCAATAAAGGAGATGCTCTAAATCAGTTAGCACAATTTGAAGAGGCAGCCAGCTATTACCACAAAAGCCTCAACATTTTTACAAAATTAGAAGATCAACTTGGTCAGGCCTCCTGTATGCGAAGCATTGGCTTAGTCCTAAGTCAACTTTCCCAATGGGACCAAGCCAAGCAATACTTATACAATAGTCAAGGCCTATCAAAAAAGATAGAGGATAGCCCGGGCCAAGCTCAATCGATGATTCTTATAGGAGAATTATTGCAATCAGCAGACTATCCGAGGCGTAATCTACAAGAGGCCATTGTTTGGCTAGAGAGAGGGGAAGCGATCAGCACGGATCTCAATATGTTGTCAGAAGCGCGTAAAGCGCACGGCTTATTGGCAGATATATTTGCGGAGAGAAAAGAATACCAAGCGGCACTCGTACATCGTTCAGCGGAGCTGAAAATCCAAAACGATAGCTATGACGAAGATCGCGCGACCCAACTGGCCAGAATCGAATCGATGGGCCAGATCGCCCGAGGTGAAATCGCTGTCGAGCAGCTTGAGAAAGAAAATCTGAAAGTAGAAAAACAAAACCAAAAACGCTCCTTTCAGCTATACATGACCCTCGTGATCCTTTCAGGTATCATGATCTTTTTGGGTTATTTGTTTTATAGTAACCGTCAAAAGCAGGCTCAAAACCTCTTATTGCAAAGGCAAAACGGAAAAATCCAAGAACAAAAGCTTCACATTCAAAGCCAAAACATTGAACTAGAAGCCAATAACGCTAAGCTAGAGGAGCTCAATCAGGAAAAGAATTATTTGATGGGCGTGGTGGCTCACGACCTCAAAAATCCTTTAAGTCAAATCAAAGGCTTAGTCAATATCATCCAACTTGATGATCAAAACTTCAATGAGGAACAAAAGAATTTTCTCGGTCTCATCAACCAATCAGCAGATCGTCTGACAGAAATGATTCATCAGATCTTGGATGTGAGAGCCGCCGAAAACCAAACCCTCAACTTTGCTTTAAAGGCCATTGACTTGCAGCCCAAAGTGGCAGAGGTAACAGAAGCCTACAACCGAATGGCCAAGCGCAAAAAAATCAAGCTAAACCTCTCACTATCTGAAACTTACCTCAAAGCAAAAGTAGATGAGCAGGCGCTGCATCAAATATTAGACAATCTTATTTCCAATGCGATCAAGTTTTCGCCTCACGATCGGAAAGTAGATATAAGCTTGACCAAAAGTGAGCAAAGAGCGCTGATTCAAATAGCAGATCAAGGTCCCGGCATGACAGAGGACGACAAGAAAAAACTATTTGGCCGTTTTCAAAAGCTCAGTGCCAGGCCAACAGCGGGGGAGAGTTCTAATGGAATTGGCCTCTCGATCGTAAAAAAATATGTGGAAGCAATGGACGGCAAAGTGTGGTGTGAAAGCGTTCTCGGAGAGGGGACCAGCTTTTTTGTCAGCTTTCCCCTCCTCCCAGAAGCAATCTCAGCCTAGACTCTGACCAATTTGATTGGATAGGTCTTTTCGGCATTCCACTGACATACGTAGATATTTTCGTCATTGTCGATACAGACATCATGGCAATGCATAAAAATGGACTCCTGCTGCAACATCAGTTGGAGTTCTCCTTTTTTGTATTTGGGTTTGGTGCCTCCGGGATTGGAAATCACCTTATCGTTTTTGTCCAAAATAGTCACAAAGCCTGAGCGCGGTTGGCGATTTAGATATTTGATCCGCGACCAACAAACCCCTGCATACAGATTGTCGCCATGAAACACTGGACGGCAAACAAAGGCCCCTGGCAGAAATAAACTGCTGATATATTTACCATCTAAAGTGAATCGTTTGAAGCTATTGTGAGCACGAGAAGTACATAGCAAAGTCGGCGTTCCATTGCGATAATCAACGGCTACTCCATGTACGGTTGCAAATTGATCGTCTCCGTCTCCAGGCCCCCCAAACTTGCGGATAAACTTCCCATTTTGGTCGTACTGCAAAACCCACTGAGATCCATAACCGTCTGAAACATAGATATCGCCATTAGGACCAATGGCAGTTTCAGTGGGCATAAAGCGATCATCTTCTTTGTATTCGCCAATAGTCTTGGGGTGCCCAATCGTCATCAATACTTTACCATCGAGAGTAGTTTTGGTAATCGTACCTAAATTGGGATCACAGATAAACAAAAACTCTTCACCATTGGCGTTCCAAAGCGTCAAACCATGACCACCCGGATATTCGGTCCCCCAGCTGTCGAGAAGCTTACCCGATTTGTCATAGATGAGGATATTATTTTTGGTCTCATCAGTAACCATGATCATCCGTCCTTTGCTGTCCATCACCATTTCATGACAGTTATTGACAGGCGTTTTGCTCGGATCTAGATCTCCCCAGCTTCGCTGAACGCGATACTTATGGCTTCCGTGCCCAATGATTTCTTCGCTGAGTTCGACAGAAGAGTTGATAATATTGAAGCTAAAACCAGGCGTCAGAAAAGCCGCTCCAGCCAAGGCCCCGCTTGTTTTCAGAAAATTTCTGCGAGATGAGGTAGTAGTGTCTTTAGAATGCATTTTGTTGGATTGAATTTGAAAAGAATATACTAATTTTCGTCTATGAATTTAGAAAGCTTCCAACAAAGCTTGACCAATGAAAAGCCCCCCGCAGGCTTAAATCAAGCATTAATTGCCCTTTGGTATGATGGCAAAGGAGATTGGGACCGTGCCCATGACATCGCTCAAAATGATGAAGGCGGGGAGGGGGATTGGATTCATGCTTACCTCCACCGCAAAGAAGGAGACGAGTGGAATGCCAATTATTGGTATCGGAAAGCCGGCAAGTCCATGCCTAAGCTAAGTTTGCAGGAGGAATGGGAGTCGATTGTAAGCGTTCTGCTGCGCAGAACGACAAATTAAGAGCCTGTTTAGATCCTAGAATCCTGATTTCAAATCACTTAGCCTTCTCAATCCACTTTAGTATCCGCTTGCCCCTAGATTTGAAGCCAGCCGAGCCATCACCAATATGCCCTTCGATGACTAAGCGCAATTCTTCTCGCAATTCAGGATAAGGCTCTGCGATTTTCCAGGCGATATTCATACAGTGTACCCTTATCGCAACTTCTACCTGTGGATTGCTGATTTTATTGATGGCTAAGTCATATAGCTCCCCTTCGATCTCTTCGTCAATTTCTACGCGATAAAGGTGTTTGACGATATTTCTATGGATCATATTGTGCAAAGGCTGCTGCAATAAGTCAAAAGCGCCTTTGCGGTACGGCAATAGATGATTGGGATGAAGTTGGAGGCAAAAATCCATCAGCCAAGAAGCATAGGGAGCAGTGGGTTCTTCCCCACAATTGACCAATCGCCAGACCTCAGCAAAGCGTTTGGGGTCCTCCCCTACCCACTCCGCGATTTCGACCATATGGTCTCGATTGGTCCGTGCTTTTAAAATTTGATGTAAGTCCATACTCCTAGCCTTTCATAGCCCAAATTATCAATTAATTTTGTAGCTCGAAACCTCTCCTATGAAACATAGTCAAAGCCACTTTTTTGCCTATCTCAATCGCATGCGTTTTATCGAACGCTGGGGATTGATGTATAATATCCATACCGAAAACATACAAGAGCACTCGCATCAGGTAGCCGCCATTGCCCATATCCTAGCCTTGCTGCGAAATAAGTATTTTGATGGCAATCTCAATGTCGAGCGCTGTGTCGTCTTGGCGCTTTATCATGATATGAGTGAGGTGATCACTGGCGACCTGCCTACCCCAATCAAATACTTTAGCCCAGAGATCAAAAAGGCCTACAAAGAGATAGAGGAAGTTGCCCACGATCGCTTATTGAGCTTTCTCCCAGCAGACCTACAAGCTGAATTCCAGTCTATTTTTGCTCCTATTCCGGCAGATAAGGCTCATTGGGAGATCGTCAAGGCCGCTGACAAAATCTCCGCTTACGTCAAATGCCAAGAGGAACTTAAGACAGGAAACCAAGAATTTAGCCATGCTGCTGATGTCATCCATGAAGCTATCCAAAACTTAGGATTGGCTGAAGTTGACTATTTTATGGAAGTATTTGCGCCGAGTGTTGTCCTCAATCTCGACGAATTAAAATAAACTAAACTACTAATACCCTCGATTGCTATGAAAATCCGCGTACTCGTTGTTGGCTGTGGCAATATGGGCGCCTCTCACGCTCGCGCCTACCACAAAATGCCTGAGTTTGAAATCGTTGGCCTTGTCAGTAGAGGCCCAGCTAGCCGCAACCGCCTTTCTGATGAATTAGGCGGGCTACCGACATTTGGCGACTATTATGAAGCCTTAACTGAGACCAAACCCGATGCCGTTTCTATCAACACTTATCCAGAGACTCATGCGGAGTATGCTACAGCTGCGCTGAACGCTGGTGCTCATCTTTTTATCGAAAAACCACTCGCCAATACCGTCGAGGAGGCTGCCCAGATTCGAGACCTTGCCTTAGCCAAAGGCAAAAAGGTAGTAGTTGGCTATATACTGAGGGTTCATCCTGCTTGGGAAAAATTTGTGGAGCTCGCCCAAGGTTTAGGCAAACCTTTGGTTATGCGCATGAACCTTAACCAACAGAGTAGTGGAGACACTTGGTACACCCACAAAAACCTCATGAAGACCATGTCCCCTATCGTGGATTGTGGCGTTCACTATGTAGACGTGATGTGTATGATGACAGGGGCCAAGCCCATCTCCGTTAGTGCCATAGGCGCGCGATTGACCGAAGAAATTGCCGAGGACATGTACAATTATGGACAATTACAGGTTCGCTTTGACGATGGGTCTGTGGGTTGGTACGAAGCAGGTTGGGGCCCGATGATGAGTGAAACCGCATATTTTGTCAAAGACGTAATCGGTCCTAAAGGTTGTGTGAGTATCATGGACGAGAAGCTAGAAACGCCTTCCGATGATGTAGATGCCCACTCTAAGACCAACGCCCTTAAAGTGCATTACAGCGAAACTGACGCCAATGGCCAATTTAGCCGTAAAGATGAAATGGTTGACACCACCGATGAACCTGATCATCAAGGACTTTGTGATCTAGAACAAGCCTTTTTCCTCAAAGCAATCCAAGAGGATATGGATATGACCGACCACCTCAACGAAGCCGTAAATAGCCTTAGGATAGTATTGGCGGCAGATGAATCTTTTAAGACCGGACAAACGGTGATGCTTT
>JBCAWW010000420.1:0-5453 GCA_038534415.1 Bacteroidota bacterium
AAGCGAATGGCAAATCCTCCCTCCTACTCAGATGAGGATAAGCAAGCTTGGGAGTGAGCCAGATTCAGCCTTCCATATCATCAGCGGTATCTTCGCCAAAATGAATCCAGGCTATGCCCTTTTTTACGAGCATAGCGTTTTGAGCGTTGAGGCTCAAGATTATCAGCAACTACTCTTTGTCCAAGAGGGTCAGCCCAATATTGAGTTATCCTCCGGAGAACGCTCAGCCACTTCTGTAGGAGAAATCATCTTGCTAGCTCCTGGCGTTAGCCTCAAAGCGGACAGCGCCCTAAGCGTATTACGATTTCGCGTTCCGGCAGAGCCAAGCTCCAAAGTCCCCTCCATTATCAGACCAGATTGGGATCCCTTGATCACTGACAAGCCCGGAGGCTGTGCCACTGACAGCAATGCCTACCGACGCATTTTACTTACCTGGAAGGAATCTGTTGGCCCCTATGTTTTTCATGCCCTCAATGCTCATCGCGTTCGCATTAGCAATTCATTTTCTCATTATCATCCACTTAAAGGAGGTTTTGATGAGTTTTATCTCGTCCAAATGGTTCAGGAAGACGCCCGAATCCTCACCAGTACCCAAGTTCCAGAGATCGAAAGGGCAGATAAAATAGATCCTAAACACCTCCCCAACCTGATCAAAACCACCCCCTTAGAAGTAGAGGATTTGGTTTACTTGCCACGTGGCGTGATGCACCGAGGTATGGGCGGCGTACTGACCCAAGTGATTACTGTCCCGGGTTTTGTACCGGGCGCTGAGATCGGATTGGACCACCATCTCAAAGCCATCAATGAATCTTTCGCTTTATCTGGAGGAGATTCCTTACCTTATAACGAAGAGGCTTCGCACCAGCCAATTATCAAATGATATGAACATACTTAAGCTTTTTGCCCTTTCTTTATTATTACCCCTACTCGGGAACGCTCCCTCGACTAGCCCAAGCCCTGCAGCCGATATTCCCGAAAACTATCAGCTACTCTATCAACAGGATTTTAGTAGCCCCCAAGCCATCGCCGACTTTGAGATGACAGACGCGAGCGCCTGGAAAATCAGTGGGGAAGAAGAAAAAACCCTCGAACTATTTGGGGAAAGCGAATACCGATCTAGAGTCAGATCGCCCTTCAATATAGCACTCTTGAAACATCATTTATTTGGTAGTTTTGTCCTAGAGGTAGATTTAGCCCAATCAGGCAGAGAATATGGTCATAGAGACCTTTGCCTCTTTTTTGGCGCCCAAAGTAGCACCAATTTTTACTACGTCCATATCGCCTCAGTCGCAGATGACAATGCCAACAACATCTTCCTCGTCAATGACGAACCTCGCACCAATATCGCCGAAAAAACCACCAGTGGCACCGACTGGGGAGAAACCAACAGTTGGCATACTGCTCGCATTGAGCGAGATATCGAATCGGGCTCAATCAAAGTTTACTTCGATGATATGACAAGTCCTATTATGGAAGCGACCGACACACACTTTGACATCGGGCGCATCGGCTTTGGCTCCTTTGATGACACCGGTAGATTTGACAATATTCGTATCTGGGGCGAAAAAACGATGCCTCCCAAAACTGCTTTCTTCAGATAGTCAATGACAAAACCACTCGCGATTTTTATCCTGCTGCCGCTCCTTCTTTTTGCTTGTTCCAAGAACGCCGAACCTCAAAAAGGAGTTGAAAATGAGATCGTTCGCGTAGGCAAAGCCGATTTTGACGACTCTGACAAAGCAAATATCCAAATAGCAGCAGGCTTTGCCCTTTCCCTCTGGGCCCCAGGCCCACTACTCAAAAACGCCGTAGCGATCAGCCTCGACGCCGATGGCGCTGCTTATGTCAGCGAAACCCAAAGGCGCAAAAGTTCTGATCTCGATATCCGAGAGCATCGCGACTGGATGATTGAAGACATCAGCCTATCAAGCTTAGAAGAGACCCGCAATTTTCACCTCGACAAGCTGGCTACCGAAAAAAGCGAAATCAATCTTTGGCTCGAAGATCATAATGGGGACGGTATCAGAGACTATCGCGACCTGACCGTAGAGTCAGAGATCATCCGCAAAGTATGGGACAGCGATGGCGACGGACAAGCAGATGCTTCGACCGTCTATGCCGATGGCTTTAATGATATGCTGAGTGGGGTTGCGGCGGGTGTCATGCACCAAAATGGAGACGTTTACCTTACCGTAGCCCCTGATGTTTATCGTTTGCGTGATACCGATGGCGATCACCATGCCGATGAGCGCACCCTAATCGCTCATGGCTTTGGCATCCATATCGCCTATGCCGGACACGATATGTCGGGCCTCACCATCGGTCCCGATGGCAAAGTCTATTGGTCTGTTGGCGATATAGGCATTGACGTCAATGATCAAGAGGGCAAACAATGGTCCTACCCGCATGAAGGCGGAGTGATGCGCTGCAATCCTGATGGGAGCGAGTTCGAAGTATTTGCTCATGGCCTTCGCAATCCCCAAGAACTCGCTTTTGATGCCTACGGCAATCTTATATCGGTGGATAATGACGGCGATCATCCGGGCGAGCACGAACGCTTTGTCCATATCATCGAAGGCTCCGATACCGGTTGGCGGACTTATTGGCAATTTGGCAAATACAATGAGGAAAACGAAGGCTATAAACCCTGGATGGACGAAGGCCTCTCCAAACCTCACTTTGCCGGCCAGGCAGCTTATCTATTACCCCCCATCGCTTTGGCTCCTGATGGTCCAGCCGGTTTGGTTTACAATCCAGGGACGGCTCTTAGTGCCGATTGGAACGATTATTTTTTTGCTTCCTACTTCAAAGGTTCCTCTGCCCAATCCAAAATCCAAGCTTTCAAAATCGTGCCCAAGGGAGCTTCTTTTGAGATTGCAGAGCAAAAAGACATCATCACTGGCATCGTAGCGACTGGACTTGGCTGGGGACCAGAAGGAGCGCTCTATATCAACGATTGGCTCGATGGCTACGCAAAGAAACCCGAGGGTCGCATATGGAAACTCAATGCAATTAGGCCTAACCCAGCGCAAGCAAGTACCCAAGATTTACTCCAAAAAGACCTTTCCAATGCCACGCCAGCAGACTTAAAAGCAATGCTCACGGCCCCTGATATGCGGGTGCGCTTAAGAGGGCAATTTAGTCTCGTACAGAGGCAAGAGATCGCAAGTTTTCATCATATTTTACAAGACCAGATAGAGAGCATTCCGCGCCTCCATGCGATTTGGGGATTAGGACAGCTCTTGCGCATCAAAGCAGTGCCGCAAGATGAGGTGATTGCCTATCTAAAAGATACTGATCCTCATATTCGAGCCAATTGTGCCAAGGTACTGGGAGAAGCCAAGATTGGAGGCGCCATACTTGAACTAGTAAAATTGCTGGAAGATGACAACCCAAATGTTCAGTATCGCACTGTCGAGGCGCTAGGCAAAATTGGAGACTTAGCGGCTTATCAGCCCTTGATCAAATTGCTTGAAAAAACTGGGGAATCTGATCCTCACCTGCGGCATGCAATTGCCTATGCGCTTTCCAAAATGGATACCGAATCTTCCTTACTAGGCTTGAGGTTCCATCCTGTTCCGGCCGTGCGTATGGGAGCCGTATTGGGCCTTAGACATAAGCGTTCAGCAGCGCTGCAAACCTACCTAAAGGATCAAGATCCTTTGATCAGCCTAGAAGCAGCCAGAGGCATCCATGACGATCTATCCATCCCGGAAGCGCTGCCTGCATTGGCGGAGATTTTGACGGAGACTGCTTCGCAGAACGAGGCCTTCTTGCGGCGAGCGATTAACGCCAATTTGCGTTTAGGTACTGTCGAAGCCGCTGATAGACTGGCCCAATTTGCTATGAATGAGCGCGCTCCCATTGCGATGCGACAAGATGCCCTATGGGCCTTAGGTTATTGGGGCGAGCCTCCCGTATTGGATCGTGTGGAAGGGCGATATCGCTTATTAGCGAAGCAAGATCAGGCCTTAGGACAAGCAGCACTAGGAAAAGTGATCGATGATTTGCTCCTAAGTGAGGAGACTGCCTTGCAGAACGCTGCGGTCCAAGCCATCGGCCGATTGAACTATCAAGCCAAGGAAGCAGCTCTTTTGGAGATATATGCGCGAGCCTCTACGCCTATAGTGACTAAGCGTTCGGCCTTGGCCAGTCTCGTACAACTCAACAGTTTACAACTCCCCGCCGCCCTTAAAACAGCGATCGCTTCTAATGCAGAAGCCCTGCGTAAAGATGCCCAAACTTATCTCGCCAAAGTAGATATGGAGCCCGAAACCATCATCGAGATGCTTGGCAAGGCCCTCGAGATCGGCACCAGTGGTGAGCAACAACAGGCATTAGCGAGTCTCGGACAAACCGATCAGGCCGCCGCTCGCGCCTTGATTTTGCAATGGCTCCAAAAGCTAAGTCAAGCTCAAGCCCCTCAAGAAATCGCGCTAGACATTTTGCTTGCCGCCCAAGCCCAAGAGGACGAAGCGTTGCGCGAAGCGATACAAAAATACGAGGCCCAAAAAGGAGATGGGCCATTGGAAGCCTACCGAGAGACGATTTATGGTGGTAATTCGCGCGCAGGCCAACGCCTATTCTATCGTAATAATTCGGCGCAGTGCATCCGTTGTCATACTTTTGAGGGTTATGGAGGGGAGGTAGGCCCAGAATTGACCCAGATTGCCACTGTACTAAGTCCTGAGCAACTCCTTGAATCTTTGGTCGATCCCAGCGCCCGACTTGCCCCTGGCTATGGGAGTGTCAAGCTCAGTCTCAAAGACCAGCGCAAGCTTACAGGCGTCATCATTGCTGAAACGGCCACATCCATTACCCTCAAGGTGGGACAAAACGAGCCTGAAACGATTGCGCTTAGCGAAATTGCGGAGAAGCAATATCTCCCTTCTGCTATGCCGACCATGGCAGGCGTATTGAGCAAGTCTGAGATTAGAGATTTGATGGCTTTTTTGCGGCAGGCCAAATAGGGTATTGCTTGCCCTTAGGAGGGTTTATTTAGCAAAGTTCATTTGAGCAAACAAATGGCCCACTTGGGTATTTGCCCCCATTTGCAGGGATAGAAATGGAGCATCAAGTTTTAGGATCATTCACCGCTGTAATGCAGTAGTGAATGATTTTTTTCTTAAATCACATTTCATCAAAGAAATCCACTTAGCATCGTGAACGAACCAGATAGGGCGCAGCCATTTTGGACTGAACCAAGGTGCAAAGACTGCGTATAGCGAGTCGGAGAGCCCGGTTTATCGGGGCTACAGGAAAGATTCGTCAAGGCTGGTTCCGCACAAAAATGTAAGCCAAATTGGACAGTTATTTTGAGAACGATGCTTAGGGCATTCTTCCCAAATGTATCTTTCAACTCAAAGCAGTGATAGCAAAATCGCCATGTTTAATATGAATTTACGGGAAGGTTTTTGCACCTTGTTAATCAATAATAGCTAGAAAAGTGATTG
>JBCAWW010000421.1:0-5445 GCA_038534415.1 Bacteroidota bacterium
ATACTGATACTTACTATATGTTCTTTTGGACGATCAAAGGATAGCCGATAATTCATATATGCGTTGTGTTGGATGCGTGATATTATTTTAAAATCGGGAGTATCCCAAAATTCAAACTTATGACTATCGTTTTTCTCCTAGGTCACAATTTCCATCACTTTCTTTGCCCTAGCCGGGAACGCTACCCCCTAGGCTAAGCTCCCCAACGCACGAATCCTTATATTTACAGCCAAAATTGAGCATATATGAATTATCGGCTATCCTTTGATCGTCCAAAAGAACATATAGTAAGTATCAGTATCAAGCTTATCGCCCCCCAAGATTCCCTTACTTTTGCGCTTCCTTTTTGGCGACCTGGACGATATGCTGCTCAATCTTTTGCCCGCAATATTGGAGAGATAAACGCCCAAGACCAACAAGGCAATGCACTCCCCATTGAGCGGATCAGCTCACTAAAATGGACCATCGCTGCTAAAAAGGGGCAAACTGTCCTGCTTCAATATGATTATTATACCCATCAGCTAGATGCTGGCGGTAGCTACTATGATGAGAAAGGGATCTATATCAATGGTATCAACCTTTTCTTATCCCTAGAAGGGCACTTAGCGCAAGCATGTCAGCTGGAGTTAGATATTCCCGAGGAGTATGAAATAGCTGGCGCAATGCATGGCAAAGGACCTATTTATACCTTTGAAGATTACCATCAATTAGTTGATTCTCCCTTCTTCGCAGCCCCAGACCTTACTCTACGCAAGTTTAATGTAGGCGCACTTCCTGTCTACTTATGGTTTATGGGCGAGGGTACCCCCGACTTAGATCGAATGGAGCGCGACATCAGAGCCTATTCAGAAGCTCAGATTGCCTTTTTTGGCCAATGTCCTGTAGATGAATATCACTATCTCAACCTCCTGCTCCCCTATCGTTACCGGCACGGTGTTGAACACTACAATTCTACCGTCATCGTCATGGGGCCGGGTTATCAGTTGATGGAGCGAGATATGTATCGCTCATTTTTAGAAATCAGTTCACATGAGTTTTTCCATACCTGGAATGTCAAAGCCCTACGCCCCGCTGACCTTTTTCCCTACCGCTACGATAGCGAGGTCTATTCTCGCCTCCACTATGTGACCGAGGGGGTAACCACCTATTATGGCGACCTCATGCTCTGGAAAAGTGGCGTCTATGGGCCTCAGCAATGGATTGACAGCATCAATGGGGAGCTACGAAGCTTTTATACCATGGGGGGACGAGAGGCTATTTCCCTCGGCAAAGCCAGTCTTGAGAGCTGGATCAATGGTTATGACGATACCGGTATGCCTAACCGGCGGATATCCTTTTATACCAAGGGCTACTTAGTGGCGATGTTATTAGATTTTACCCTCCGTCGGGGAACGCAAGATCGCGTATCCTTGGATTTGGTAATGCGCCAACTCTACCAAAAAGTTACGAGCGAAAAGCGAGGCTATACGCGTGAAGATTTTCAAACGCTAATCGAAAAACTCAGCGGTGAATCATACGAAGCTTTTTTTGCAGACTATATTGAGGGGACGCGTTCGTTGGAAACGCTACTCGGAGAACTTGCCAAATACTACGGCCTCCAAATGCGCTCTGTACCACTTGGCAATCTCGCGCAAAGCGCTTGGGGCCTCAAAGCCAAAGCTACGGAGAGAGGCGTTCTCATAGAGAAAATCCTCCCCCACAGTCCGCTCATCGAAGCAGGTTTGCACCCCGGTGATACCATTATCAGCCTCAATCGCACCCAAATCCAAGATGACTTCGAAAATCTCTTGGCCTATGAATGGCAAAAGGGCAGCATCGAAATCCATTACTTCAAACAAAACGCGCTTCGGTCCGCACAACTAAATTGTCCGACCGAATTTGCCTATACCGTCCCCCAATTTTGGTTAATTGCCAATCAGGAGGATCCACAACATACTCGTTTCCAAGCATGGCGTAGTATCAGTACCCAATCCATCCATTAAGTATGGGGAGAAAAAAACGTAAATCGAAGCCCAAGCCAAGCAAAGTGGAACCTATGTTTCTGGCTACGGTCATTCGCTCTGTTGGCTCTTCTAGCAGGGTACAAACAGCGGAGGGAAAGATTTACGATTGCATCGTCAAGGGCAAGTTTCGGATCAAAGATCTCAATACAACCAATCCCGTGGCAGTAGGCGACGAGGTGAAGTTTATCGTTCCCGAAGAGGGAGAGCTAGGCGTCATCCAAGAAATATTGCCACGCCAAAACTATATCCTTCGCAAAGCCATCTCGCATCAGACGAGAGTCCATATTTTAGCGGCCAATCTCGACCAGGCAATCTTTTTGTTTACAGTCGATCAACCGCAGACGAGTACCGGATTCGCCAATCGCTTTTTGCTTGTTGCTGAGGCCTATGGGATCCCGATCCAATTTGTAATCAATAAGGTTGACATCCTTCAAAGCCCAGAATCCTTGGCCAGACTCGCCGAGGTCAGGGCGATATATGAAGCAGCGGGTTATCCGGTTACTGTCCTTAGCGCCTTGGATTCTCAGTACCGAGAAAGTGTCGAGACATTGCTCAAGGACAAAAGGAGTTTTATTGGTGGGCATTCGGGAGCAGGTAAGTCTACTCTCATCAATCTTATCGATCCTGATCTGGATATCAAAACCTCCACCATTTCCGAATCGACCAATAAAGGGAGGCATACCACTACCTATGCCGAAATGCATCCTCTCTCTGTCGGAGGCTACATTATAGATTCACCGGGAATCAAGGAATTAGGACTCGTAGGGTTTGAAATCGAAGAGGTTGGGCACTTTTTCCCTGAGATGCGCGAGCGATTGCCCAATTGCCGCTTTCACAACTGCCTGCACCACAATGAACCAGGCTGTGCCGTCAAGGCTGCGATCGAAGCGGGCGAGCTACATCCGTCGCGATATGAAAGCTATCTCAAAATGTTGGACGAAATCAAAGAGTCAAAAAGCCGCTAATCCAACAAGACTTGCAAAAAATTAAAACCGTTTTGGGTCTGGCGAGTTAAGACATAGGAAAATCAGTATATAATATCAATACGTGCGATACAGGAGTTTACAGCATTGCGTCAAAGACCTCGAAAAGAATGGTCATTTGGTACGCGTCAAAGCCGAAATAGATCCCTATCTAGAAATTGCAGAGATACAACGCCGAGCTTATCAGGTAGGCGCTCCTGCAATACTGTTTGAAAATGTCAAGGGCAGTAGCTTTCCCGCCTTAGCCAATCTATTTGGCACCATAGAGCGGACCAACTTTATCTTTCGATCGACCATCCAGCAGGTCAAAAAGATCGTACAGGCCAAGGCAGATCCGACAGCCATCCTCAAGGCACCTCACAAATATCTAGCGACTCCTTTTGCAGCAGTCAAAGCCTTACCGCTTAAAAGCCGCTTTGGAGCGCCTATTTTACACGGCAAGACCACTATTGGGGCTTTGCCACAGGTGCATTCTTGGCCGATGGACGGCGGAGCTTATGTTACATTACCGCAGGTTTGTACAGAGGACCCAGCAAGTCCGGGGATTATGAAGACCAATGTAGGTATGTATCGCATCCAGCTCAATGGCAATGATTATATACCAGACAAAGAAATTGGGCTACATTATCAGATTCATCGTGGTATAGGGGTACACCATACCCATGCTGCTGAGCGAAACGAAAGACTCAAGGTGAGTATTTTTGTAGGGGGGCCACCTGCCCACACCTTTGCAGCGGTTATGCCCTTACCAGAAGGTTTGTCAGAATTGATGTTTGCGGGACTCTTTGCAGGCCGCAACTTTAGATATACGCGTAAAGACGGGCATTTGCTTTCATCAGATGCAGACTTTTGTATCGTCGGTAGTATTGATCCCCAAGCGACTAAGCCAGAAGGCCCGTTTGGGGATCATCTTGGTTACTACAGTTTGCAGCACGAGTTTCCAGTCATGCAAGTAGACGCAGTTTATCATCGCAAGGGGGCAATTTGGCCCTTTACGGTAGTGGGGCGTCCTCCTCAAGAGGATACTAGTTTTGGCGATTTGATCCATGAGGTTACAGCTGAGATGGTTCCAGTTTCCGTACCCGGCCTCATTTCGATGAATGCTGTCGATGCTGCTGGCGTACACCCGCTATTGTTAGCGATCGGTAATGAGCGTTATGTTCCCTACGAGGAACGCTCCCCCAAAGAAATATTGACCGTGGCTAATGCAGTACTAGGATTTGGACAAGCTTCCTTAGCAAAGTACCTGATGATGACCGCTCATCAGGATCAACCTGATCTTGATATTCACGATATCTCTGCCTACTTCCAGCATTTGCTAGCCCGGATAGACTTTAGAAGAGACCTTCACTTTCAGACTCGTACCACGATCGACACCTTGGATTATAGCAGTGAAGGCCTCAATGAGGGATCAAAAGTAGTTTTTGCTGCCGCAGGCGCGCCTAAGCGAACGCTCACCACTGAGATCCCCGAAGATCTCAAATTGCCACAGGGCTTTTCAGAGCCTCGCTTTGCAATACCAGGTGTACTCATGGTCAAAAGTCCTCCTTTTGGCGATGCCTCACAGGGGAATCGTTCTGCGCAGCAGCTAGCCCAAAGTATACCAGCCAAATATCTAGCAGACGGTATCGCCATGATTGTCATGGTAGACGATAGCGAGTTTGCCGCCAAAACCCTCAACAACTTCTTGTGGGTCAGCTTCACTCGCTCCAACCCCTCACATGACATTTATGGGAGCGAGAGCTTCACTGAGCATAAACATTGGGGGTGCAAGGGGTCTGTCATTATCGATGCGCGTATCAAACCGCATCATGCCCCGCCATTGGTCGAAAACCCAGCTATAAGCAAACGAGTGGATGAATTGAGTGCCAAAGGAGGACCGCTTCATGGAATACTACCATAAAAAAAATGGCGATTTTGGCCATATGGCACCAGAAATGCGATTTTGGCAAAAATCAGACTTCCAAAAAATCGCTTAATTTCGGCTTTTTTGTCAAATCTGATTTTGTCCTATTCTAGACTAGTATAATAAGAATTGGATAGGGAATAAATATCTCCCCCAACACCTTACGGCCTATTTTTGACAATTATTTGCCTTAATAAATAATTTTTAAGGGAGCCATATTTTTTGAGTCTGGGGTACTTTTAGACTTCCAAATCAGAATAGGCTTTTTTTAGGGCAAATAGTGCAAAATCGCACAATTAGATCAGCCTATCATTATTTTTGGTTCGTGTACTATTCAGCAATTTTTCACTTCATCAGTGTGCCTATGTTGAATATTAAACAATTGGAAAAATCACACACAATTTACTGAAATACAACTACTTAAACACAATACATCAATTCAAATAAGTCCCAAACCAGTCAAGCAACAAGCATGCTGCCCCTTAACAAAACACGCAACTGATACCAGATTCATAACGATAAATTTGAAGAGAGTTGTGTTGAATTAGATCAA
>JBCAWW010000422.1:0-5442 GCA_038534415.1 Bacteroidota bacterium
GGCAACGGAGCTTTTGAGCTTATGAGCGGCTCTACCGAGGCTATTGTGATCTCCCTGAGCGAGATGATCATCCATTTGGTCGAGTATGTCAGGGGTAGTTCTAGAGCAAGGCTACGATGAATTGAAACTAGCTTTGCAATCGTTCTGATAACTCGTATTTTCGAGGGATCATGCGGCAAGATTTTCAGTATCAGACTAAAGCAGGCCATTCCATTGATTTGAGTTTGTACGGAGCAGACTCATTTGGACAAGTACCCTGCATACTTTATCTCCACGGCTTCAAGGCTTATAAGGACTGGGCATTTGTACCCTATATGGCGGAGCATTTTGCTTCCCAAGGTATCTCCTGCCTTACTTTCAACTTTTCCCACAATGGGATAGGGGCTGACGGTGAAACCTTTACCGACTTTGATGCTTTTGAGCAAAATACCTTCTCACTAGAACTGACAGAGGCCTTGGAAGTCATCCATCTGCTGGCACATACCGACTTTTTTGGCCGTTATCTCAGCAAACCGATCGGGCTGCTGGGGCATAGTCGTGGGGGCGGTATCGCATTATTGGCAGGGCAAAAAAGCCGTGATATTAAAGCGGTTTGTTCTTGGGCGGCAGTATCTAAATTTAATCGCTACAGCAAAGCCCAAAAAGAACAGTGGAAGCGCCAAGGATATCTTGAAGTGAAAAATAGTCGTACTGGCCAGATCTTTAAGCTGGGCCGCAAACTGCTCGATGACGTAGAAAAAAATTATCGTAAGCACCTCAATATTCAGCATGCAGTGAGAGAAATGAAAAAGCCTTTATTGCTGCTTCATGGTGCTGCCGACGAAACAGTTCCCTATTTTGAAGGGGAAGAACTCAATATCTTTTCAGATCCAAGTCTTTCGCAACTAAACTTGATTCCCGATGGGACTCATACCTTCGGGACGAAACATCCTTTTGCTGGCAGTACGCCTGCTTTTGACTTGGTCCTAGACCAATCCACCGCCTTTTTTCAAACTCAACTAAACGGCTGATAGACCCCATAGCTAGATGACCTTTGACCAGATCATAAAATCAATTGAGCAAAAAAAGTTTGCCCCTATTTACTATCTCCATGGTGAAGAAAGTTGGTTTATTGATCAGATCGTAGAGGCGCTAGACCAAGAAGGGACAGTCTTGACAGCTTCTGAGGCCGCTTTTAATAAGACAGTTTGTTATGGACCTGAAACCAGTGCCAAACAGATTGTCAATGCCTGTAGGAGTTTCCCTGTGATGGCCAACCATCGCTTAGTGATCGTCAAGGAGGGGCAGCGACTCAACAAGCAAGAGGCTGAGAAACTAGTGCCTTATCTTGAAAAGCCCGTTCCTTCTACCATTTTGGTTTTGGTTTACAAAGGCCGTCGCATGGCATTGCCCAAGAAGGCGGAAAAGGCGCTACATGCCAAGAGCTTGATTTTTAATGCCAAAAAGCTCTACGACCGAGACGTACAAAACTGGATTCAAACCCAAATTCAGGCTAGGGGCTTTGAGGCTGATCCGCAGATTCCGGCTATTCTGACAGCCAATTTGGGAATCAAAATCGGCCTGATCGAAAATGAGTTAGAGAAGATGTTTATCTATCTTCAGGCCACCAAGCAAACTAAGTTGACCCAGCAGTTTGTCTACGATACCATCAATGTCGATAAGGAGTTCAATTCCTTTGAGTTGGTGAACGCTTTGAGTGAGCGCAATGTGTATCGTTCCCACTTAATCGTGGAACGCTTAACTCAAAATCCAAAGATCAATCCGCCGATCTTGACGATAAACAGCCTTTTTCAGTTTTTTCATAATCTTGCCCTCGTTCATCGCCACCAATTACGTGACCCCAATTCGGTCAAAAATCAGCTGCGTGTCAATTACTTTCAGGCCAAGGATTATATAGCCGCCAAGCAACGCTACAATCTTGCTCAAGTTTATCGCAACATAGGCTTAGTAGAGCAAGCCGACCTTAGTCTCAAAGGTCAAAGGCCCACCAATATGGATTCCAAGCATCTCCTCAAGACCTTGGTCTGGGAGCTACTACGCTAGCGAAACGGAAAAGTCAGTATTTCGAATGCCCCATTTAGCAGGTCTGGGTTCGCTGCCTGTATTTTTCTTTTTTACTGCTTCGCAGAACGTTTCCCTCCAATAATACCAATCCGTAGAGACGCAACATCTTGCGTCTCATTTAGTATCCCAATCAAGGATTTTGGGATAGCTTTTGCTTAGCAAGGGCGAGTATCGTTCCGCTTAGCGGTGATTCTTCATTTAGACGCAAAATATTGCGTCTCTACGGGCTTCTATTCTGCTATGTATAGGAGATAATCGTTCCGCGCAACGGTGAAACTTATTGGGCAGATCAGCAAAACAACAATTGATCAGGGCTTTACTGCTTCGCAGAACGCTCCCCTCCGATCGTAGCAAGCGGAAGAGACGCAACATCTTGCGTCTCTTCAGTATCCCAATCAAGGATTTCGGGCTTTTATTTGCCTAGCAAGGGAGATAATCGTTCCGCGCAGCGGTAATCCTACTTAACTAAGCCAAATAACTCTGGCAACCACATACTCAGCTGTGGAATGTAAGTCACCAATAGCAGGGCCAAAATCATAGCAACAAACATCGGTAAAAGGGGCCTGATGACTTGCGCGATCCTGACGTTCGCGACCGCGGAACCCACAAAGAGCACCGAACCCACCGGAGGGGTAGTCAGGCCAATACAGAGATTGAGAACCATGATGATTCCAAAATGTACCGGATGGATGCCCATTTGTTCGACCACGGGCAAAAATATTGGCGTAAAAATCAGGACTGCTGGGGTGATGTCCATAAAGACACCGACGACCAAAAGCGTAACATTGATGATCAGGAGGACTACGATTGGATTATCACTCACAGCCAACATGGCTTCACTGACGGATTGAGGGATGTTTTCAAACGCAAGTACCCAGGACATAGCCATACTGGTGGCTATCAATATCATCACAATAGAGGTCGTATTGGCTGAGCTGAGCAAAATCTTGGGCATATCCTTCCACCCGATTTCTTTATAGATCAGGGAGAGTGCTAAGGCATATAGTACGGCTATGGCTGAGGCCTCAGTAGCCGTAAAAATCCCTCCTATGATTCCCCCTATCACGATGAAAAGTAATAGCAGGCTAGGTAGAGCGGCCACAAAGGAACGCCAAGTATCGCTAAGTTTAGCTACTGGATCACGAGGATATTTTTTCTTTACTGCAAAATAGCCCGCTACCACCATGAGCGTAAGCCCTACTAGAAAGCCCGGTATATATCCGGCAACAAAAAGCGCCCCAATAGAGGCCCCACCACTCGCTAGGGAGTATACGATCAAGACATTACTGGGCGGAATAATCAGACCGGTTACGGCCGAAGAGATATTGACGGAGGCACTAATTTCGGGTTCATAGCCGTCTTTGACCATGCGTTTGTGCATCACCCCCCCAATGGCTGAGGCCGAAGCTACGGCCGAACCCGAGATGGCACCAAATAGCATATTGGCGATGATATTGACGTGGGCCAATCCTCCTGGCAACCAACCAATCAGGGATTTGGCAAAAGCAATCAGTCGGTCTGCAATGCCGCCTTGGTTCATGAGCTGACCTGCCAGGATGAAAAAGGGGATCGCCAAAAGCGCAAAACTATCAAGACCAGTGCCCATACGCTGAGCGATAGTAGTGAAGTCCGTTAGAGAATCCATGCTGACCCAAAGGGTACAGAGCGAGGATAAGCCAATGCTGTAAGCAATAGGCACTCCTAAGGCCAAGAAGGTGAGGAAAGTGAGGGCTAACGTAAGTATTTCAAGCCATTCCATAGGAAGCTGTGATTTTGAGTCGAGAGTAGTGAGAAAAAATTAATCCGCTTGGAGAATGTCGCTCAGGGCGTAGTAGACAATCAATATCCCGCTGAAGGGCAAGATGATGTAAACGATTCCCAAGGGGATGCCGATGGCCGCTGAACTTTGTTCGAGGGCAAAGGTCAGATAGACCAACCGTCCTCCGCCGACTACCATCGCCAAAAAGGCAAAGATGACGATGAGGGCATTGATGAGACGTTTCAGTAGAAGCTGCTGTTTGCCTTCCAAACGCTGCGGTAATAGGTCAATGGCTAGGTGCATTCCTTTGCCAGAGGCATAGCTCGCCCCAAGTAGGCCCAGCCATATCAAAAGGAAGCGAGCCAATTCTTCTGTAGCCGTACTTGCTTGGCCGATTAGGCCCCATCTCGCGAGATAGCGAGACAATACTTGCCAGGTCACATTGACGACCATAAGCCCCATCAATATGATCAGTACTTTTTCGAGTATAGAATCTATCGTCTTTCGCATAGTTAGGGGATGGCTTGAATTTCTTGGATTAGCTTATAGATAGCGGGTTCGTCTTGATAGGCATCAAGGACCTTGGCTACTTTTTGCATGAAGGGATCTTTTTGAGGACGGATGATGGTTACCCCATTTTCCTGCACGATATCTAGGGCCTCTTTTTCAGCCTTAGCCCAGACTTCCCTTTCGTAGATTTTTGCATCATTGACGGCTTTCATCAACCAAGCTTGTTCCTCTTCATTGAGCTTGTCAAACTGCTCAGTACTCATGACTAAAACATCTGGCAGAGCGGTATGCTCGTTGAGGGCATAGTATTTACAAACCTCATAATGGCGTGAGGAAAGAAAGCTCGGAGGATTGTTTTCGGCTCCGTCAACCACACCTTGTTGGAGGGCACTATAAAGTTCGCCCCAAGGAATCGGATTGGCAGATCCTCCCATGGTATTGACCATTTCGGTGGCGGTCTTGGAAGGCATCACTCTGATTTTGAGACCTTGTAAGTCATCAGGGTGCTCTATTGCTTTGTCTATGGTATAAAACGATCGAAAGCCTGCATCGAAGTAACAAAGACCTTTCAAACGGTATTTGCGGGGCTCTTCTAACAGTTGCTGGCCGATAGGACCGTCTAATACAGAGAAAAGGTGTTTTCTATCACGAAATACATAGGGCAGTCCTAGAACTCTGATGTTGGGAGAGAAGTTCTCGAGCACACCTGAAGAGACCTTGGTGATGGCAATGCTACCAATCTGTAGTAGCTCTACTAACTCACGTTCTTTGCCAAGTTGCTCGCTGGGGTAGATATCAATGAGCAGTTGCCCTTCTGAGTTTTTGGCTACCTCATCGGCAAGGAATTGCATGGCCTCATGTACAGGATGCGTCACAGAAAGCCCATGAGCAAGTTTGAGACGTTTCGTTTTGGATATTTCTTGACAAGCCGAGAAGCTCATGGTCAAGCAAACCAATAATAGGAGTAGTCTATTCATGTTGAGAGTAGTAGCAGTATGAGGTCCTGAACTTATTTTAATTGTAGTTCTGACTCGTTTTCGTAGAATCCAAAATAGCTTCTAGCATTGTTATAACAAATATCTTCGACCAGTTTACCCAGCCAAGCAAAA
>JBCAWW010000423.1:0-5437 GCA_038534415.1 Bacteroidota bacterium
CGCGCATTTACGTACGAATTATTGAAATATTTTTGGATATTTTGTCTGGAATATATGCGAATAATCGCATTAATTCGTACGTAAATGCGCGCATTCGGTTTCATTTTTCGCATATGCTGTCTGATTCTCCTCTTCAACGGCAGCTTGATGAGCCTTCAGGCTCAGGTAGATTTAGCCCAATTAAAGACTTATATCGAGGAGGCCAGAAGTGCCTGGGAGGTACCCGGAATGTCCGTTGGGATTGTCTATGATGGGAAAGTAGTCATGGCCGAGGGCTTTGGAACCCTAGAGATAGACAAGCCTGCTAAGGTCGATGGTAACAGCCTTTTTGCGATCGCTTCCAACACCAAAGCCTTTATCGGCACCTCCCTATCTATGCTGGTTGAAGCGGGCAAATTGAGCTGGCGGGACAAGGTTAGCGACCATTTACCTGACTTCGCCCTCTATGATCCTTACGTCAGTGAAAACGTCCGCATTGAAGATTTGCTCTGCCACCGCGTGGGATTGGGGACTTTTAGCGGGGATGTGATCTGGTATAAGTCTGACTACTCTGCGGCCGAAGTGGTCAAGCGGATTCGCCACGTACCCCAAGCTTATGGGTTTAGAGATGGCTATGGTTATTCCAACTTAATGTTTATCACGGCTGGTGAAGTGATTCGCGCGGTGACGGGTCAGTCTTGGGCAGCGTTCGTCGAAGGCAGAATCCTCACTCCACTCGATATGCAGCGCACGCAGACCTCAGTTTCTGATCTTACTGCTTTGCAGAACGTTGCCACTCCACATAAACCCTTTGAAGGCAAAAATCATCCTATCCCATATGCCAACTGGGATAATATGGGGGCTGCTGGGGGCATCATTTCCTCCGCTACCGATATGGCAAAATGGATGCAAATGCAATTGCAGCAAGGCATCAGTGGCGAAGACACTTTTTTTAGTGCCGCAAGCCAACGCAATATGTGGCATCCTCATAACAGCATCGTGGTGAGTAATGGCTACAAACGTCTTTTTCCATCCACCAATTTTAGGGGGTATGGCCTTGGCTGGTCGCTCAATGACTATATGGGCAAAAAGATCGTCGCCCATGGTGGCGGTTATGATGGGATGTACTCTCGGGTCGTCATGGTTCCCGAAGCCGGTTTAGGGATTGTGGTCTTGACCAATAGTATGAAAGGCATCAGTACCTATGTCGCCAACCATATTGTCGATCTCTATTTGGGGACAGAGGAGCCCAAAGACTGGAAAACCATTGGCTTGGAAGGCCAGGCCAGAGGGAATAATTTTCGCGTTCAGCGTGTAGCCAAGCGCAAAGAAGCCCGTATGATGGATACTCAGCCTGGACTTGAGTTAGCGGCTTATGCCGGAACTTATCACTCTGAGATGTATGGCGATATTGAGATTCTCCTTGAGAACGATCAACTCAAAATGCATATCCCACATGCTCCTTCTTTAGATGCTAGTTTGTCGCATTGGCATTATGATACCTTTGAGATCACTTGGAATGAAACTCACGCTTGGTTTGATTTCGGCACGCTCAACTTTGTGATGGGCAATAATGCTAGCATCACGGGAGCGACTTTTGATGTCCCCAATGATGATATCTTTTTTGAGGAAATCGAATTAGTGAAAGTAAATAAATAAGCATTTTTTTTGTCCCTCTGTCAAAGAGGCAGGGGGACAAAAAATCATCAATCAGCCGTTCTAACGGCTCTAAATCCGTATCCGATCGAACGTGGGCCACCTGACCAAGCGCCATAGGTACGCCACGCCACAGGACTGTGCGGATTGAAATCTCCATAAGCTGTGCTCGTCTCATAATAACCTCCTCCGCGATAGCCGTAGCCCCCTTTTTCATTGTTGCTATTGGGCCAGTCGGGATTTGTGGCTTCGCCGAACGATAATCTCCCGTCGCCATGCGAAGCTTGGAAGCTGCGTCCGATAGAGTCGCCGGCCGTGATCACTTTTTCCCAGAGGCTCCCGCTGAGATCCATAATCCAATAATAACTCGCTCCAAAGGTTGCCCTATTTTCATCACTCAGTTGGGATTCTTCATAGCCCATGGCCATGATCAAGTCTCCTTTGGTATCCACATAGCGAGCCATGTCGTCATAATTGTCAGTACCCCAGACAAAAGCCTTGGCTATTGGTGTTTCTGGTCCTCTCGCCGCTTTGGTATACTCAAATTCAGTCATAGGGCGTAGCCCGGCCCAATCGGCAAAAGCGCAGCCATCGACCCAGCTGAGATAATTCATTGGCCGGTTTGGCGACGCTGCTACATACTTTTGGTTTTGGATGCTGATGCTCCCTTTGCTTTCTGCATAGCCTAGGCCGCTGATCCCCGCTCGCATATAAGTATCGTTTTTGTATAGACAGTTGAGAAAGTCGGCATATTGCCCTTGGCGCAATTCGTATTTCATACAATAAAAGCCTCGATAGCCTTTGGGAAAGCTAGCGGGAATGGGTCCGCTCTGATCGCCTTGGTAGATTGAATCCTTGACCTGATAATAGAGTTTCCCTTTTTCATCTCCTACCTCGATCGCGGCTTCGCTGCTGATTTGCATAGTTTGTTGGCCTGAGCCAGTAACTTCATAATAGGCACTATATTGATTGCTTAGTGGGTCTGGATCGCCAATGGCAAAAGGCCCTTCGGGCACATAGACCATTTCGATCCCATAGACTTTTAGGTTTTGGGCCCAGCGGTAATCAAAACCTCTTACTCCGCTGGTGTCAATCACGACTTCTAGTTTATAGTGCAGATCGCCTCTATAATTGTCTCCTGCTTTGACAAAAAAACCAACCCGGTCATCGCTGACTTGAATCTCAGGCATTGGCATGCTTGCGTGGGTCTTGGCTAAGACTCGATGACCTTCTGCTTGGATCTTGGCGTGCACATACCAACTAGCAGGTTTGAATTTCATGAATACCCAGACGGCATCGTGATTTTTGCTATTGTGCCAAGCGTTTTGCCAGCTCAACTCAAAACTCACTTTGAGACTCTCGCCAGCCTTGCCACGGTTTTGGATTCTTACATTCTCAATTTGAACGTTCGTCGCAGACGCGCTCAATGAAAAAAAAACGGATAGAAATAGGAGGGTAGTACGCATATTATCAATAAGAGAAAATTACGGGAAAACCCGTATTGCAGCGGGAGGCGAAATCTGCTATTTTCGCTATCAAAACAAGCCCAATATTTGTCATGAATCAGCCTAGTTTAAAAATAAGCAACTTCACAGAAGAAAAGTCGGTCCTCCTCATGGTAGAGGAGGTCAAAGACTATATCGCGGCCCAAAAGGCCGCTGATCCCGAATTTGGATATTCGGATGCGGTCGATGATGAGGGAAGATGGTATGTCGATCTTGTCCAAGAAGGAGGTGGTGTCTTAGGGGTCGCGCTCTTGGGGTATACCTATATCTTGGAGCAAGCGGGAGTACGTTTCTTAAAATTAGCGGGTACTTCTGCCGGCGCGATCAATACGGTCATGATGTCTGCGGCTGATAAGCCTGCGAATGAGCGTTCACCGAAGGTGCTCGAACAACTCGCCAAGCTAGACCTCTTTAGCTTTGTCGATGGGGATGATGACGTCAAAGACTTTATCGAAGCCCTCAACGGAGGGGCTGGTACCGCCAGGTTATTGTTCAAAGGGGCGCAAGTCCTCGATGATCTCAAGGCCGATATGGGGCTCAATCCCGGCGAGCAGTTTTTACAGTGGATGACTGATACCCTAGCAGAGTTTGGGATCGAAAATGCCCAACAATTGCGTGAGCAAATGGAAGATTTGCCTGCGACGCTCAAAGAAGCCGTTTATCCTGCCGATAAAGCGGAAGAACGCAAAGATGATTGGCCCTTTGCAGTAGTGGCGGCTGATATTACCACTGAGTCTAAAGCAGTCTTCCCTAAGCACGCCGGACTCTATTTTGAAGATCCGAAATCTGTCAATCCGGCCTATTTTGTGCGGGCTTCGATGTCGGTGCCGATCTTTTTTCACCCCCTGCGTCGTGAGGCTAATCTGCGAGAAGGAGCTTTTGCTTGGGAACAAGGAGGGATCCCGCAAACGCCAGAAAATAAAATCGCATGGGAACGTGAGCTCGAGTATATGGGGCCACATCCTGAAACGGTATTATTTGTAGACGGCGGCATCCTTTCCAATTTTCCGATTGATATTTTTCATGCTTGGGACAAGATCCCTCGTCGTCCGACCTTTGGGGTGAAGCTCGGCTTGAGCCGCAATACCATGAACGATGTTGAAGACATGAACTATACGGGTTTGATTGCGGCTTCTTTTAATGCAGCGCGTATGATGCGAGATCAGGACTTTATCTTGAACAATCCTGAGTATCGTAAGCTAGTAGCTCAAATCGATATTGGGGGTCACAATTGGTTGGATTTTGCCCTAACCGATGAGGCCAAGATTGATCTCTTCGTGCGTGGGGCTCGGGCTGCGGTTGATTTTCTCAAGGGTTTTAACTGGAAAGAATACAAAGGTATCCGTCAGAAGCAATTACTTTCGATGGCCAATAAGGTTACTGCCAATATATTTGGGGTTGATCTGGAAGATACGCTCGCTTTTATCGAGGCGAGAAGATCACAAGAGGTCAGCAAGAAAGAAGCGGCCCCTGCGGTACGCACAAGAGGGATGGCCGCGGCTCCCTCTCGCTCTGAAGTGAAGTCGATTGCGGCAGTGGCAGATACTGGAGCTCTCCAAGAGCGTTTGAAACTGCTGGGTGTACTCGAGACCAACTATAAGGCATTGTGGATCGATGATGCCTATCACCCGCAATCTGCCTATGACAAGCGCGAAGAAGTGACGCTCTGCGAAGCAATTGGCGGTGGTGGCCAAATCGATTTTGTCAATAGCAATGAAGAAGCGTTCCGCACAGTGGCCCAAAACCCAGACTACTATGATGTGATTATCTCGGATATTGAAAGAGCGGGAGAAAGCAAAAATGGCGTTGAACTCTTAATCGAGATGGTCAATAAAATGGGCTTCGAAAAAGTGCCACCTACGATTTTCTACATTACTAATTTTGACCCTAGTCGGGGAACGCCCCCTTACGCCTTTGGGATTACCAATTCGCCTTCCGAACTGATCCACCTCGTAGCGGATGTGCTACAGCGTAAGTAAGTATTGGGTTGACAGTACGAAGTAGTAAGAAAGGCTAGATAGCCTGCTTGCTATCCTTTCGATATTATAAAAAATAGGCGAGCCTCTCGGGGCTCGCCTCTATTGATTCGAAAGAACTCAGTACTAGTATTTCAATACTTTTTGGCTTTCAACTAGCGTATTGTTGATACGCATCTGTACCAAGTAAGTACCTGTTTCTAAATTGCTGAGGTCAATTTTGTTGACACCGCGATAAGTATTTACAAGGCGGCCAGTAAAGTCGCGTAATTCGATGCTGACTTCTGGTAGATCGAGTGCCAAAGCGCTGTTGATGGTGAT
>JBCAWW010000424.1:0-5424 GCA_038534415.1 Bacteroidota bacterium
ACCTTGAAAGTTGCCCTTCTCATAGCGCACTTCCCATCCTTGCGTCTCTAGCAATCCTTTGAGTTTATCTTGGGTGCTTTTTGCGATCCTCATAGACTTTGTTTGGCTTGTTTATAGGCTCCTGCGGCCTCTTTAATTACGCTTTTTATGGGCGTATATGAAAATCCAAGCTGCTCGATTTTAGAACCATCATAGTAATGCTTCTTGATGCCACTACGCATTGTCTCTAAAGAAACGATCGGTTCTTTGCCGCTGATTCGAGCCAAGAGTTCAGATATCCGTCCTATCCACAATGCAAGCCAGTCAGGCACCCCATAAGATGGCGCAGGACGTTCCAAAGCCTTAGCTATCATCCCAAACATCTCCTTATAGCTCAAATTGGCCTGGCTCATGAGGAAGCGTTCGCCATCGGCTATATGATCTGACTCCAACATCAAACGCGTAGCCTTTGCCACATCTTTGACGCCAACATAACCGCCTACCCCCTCATTATAAAACCGAAGTCCCTTGTCTATGATAGAGAAAATCTTGGCAGTACCATTTTCCCAATCATGGGAAGGCCCCAAAATAAATGCAGGATTTAACATCACCGCCGAGAGGCCCTCTGCGATACCTCGATAAACCTCTAGCTCTGCACGATACTTCGAAAAACCATATTTGCTATTGTTGAGCGCAGGATTCCAAGCCAGATTTTCTGTAATCAGGTTTTCTTCCTTTTTGCTTGGCTTACCGATGGCCGAAACCGAACTAATATGAACTAAGCGTTCCACAGGGTTGAGCAAACAAGCATTGACAACATTGGCGGTGCCTTCGATATTGGTCTGCAGCAAGGCTTCGTGCTCTCCTTTTGAAAAACTTACCTGCGCGGCAGCATGGATCACATGGGTAACTCCTTCCATGGCTCGTTCTAGGGCTAAGATATCCAACACATCTCCTTCAAAAATCTCCACGAGATCTTGCCAAGGAAACTTTCGCTCCTCAGGATTACGGATTAGGAGTCTTAAATCATAGTTGGCTTCCAGCAATTCGGTAACGATATGCCTGCCTAAAAAACCTGATCCACCGGTTATTAATATCATAAATTGATTGCCCTAGTCCAGAACGCCCATTTGAGGCAGTAAAAGTAGATTCAAATTTGGTGAATGTAAAATGTAAAACTCAGCGAAAGAGGCTTTGGTTCAGACTTTTATATTCTAGCTTTAAAATTTTACATTTGGCCTCCACCTTTTAGCACGTTGACATTGGACCTTTCCGTATTTTTTGACCCGATAGAAGCAGACAATTCGCATTTGCGCGAGCACTTAAACGCCAGTAGCTGGGGGCGTAATATGCAAATCAATGATGCCGAGTTTCCGGATTGGCATTATGCTGATCTGGTTTTGATTGGCTGTAAAGAAACTCGTGGAAGTAGGTTTCCGGGATTGAGTGAGGCTGCGGCTGCTATTCGCAAACGCTTATATGCTTTAAGTCCCCCTGATGAGGAGATGAAAATAGCTGATCTGGGCAATTTCAAGGCCAAGGACAGTCCTGAAGGCTACTATGAAATGATGGCCTATGTGTTGGAGCAGCTATTTAATGCCGGTAAAATCGTGATTTTGCTGGGCGGTAGTCAGGACTTGACCTATGGACAATTTTTAGGCTACGAAAACTTAAATGAAGCCATCGAATACGTCCATATCGACGCTCGTTTTGACCTTGAAGATTCTGATTTAGCGCTACACCACCGCTCTTTCAATCATCAGATATTTAAGCAGCCTGAGTCTTGGTTGTTTGATTATACCAATTTGGGGTATCAGTCTTATTTTGTCGGCTCCGCCGAACGCCAGCACTTGGAGGATCAGCATTTCCAAGCCGCACGCTACGGGGATCTGTTCAATGAAATTGCAGAAGTAGAACCCAGCATGAGAATGGCTGATATGCTCAGTTTTGATTTTTCAAGTGTTCGTTTTACCGATGCACCCGGCAGTACGTTTCCTTCTCCCGGTGGTTTTTCGGCCTTTGAGGCCTGCCGCTTGGCTCGTTATGCCGGTCTCAGCTACAAGCTTAGGTCCTTTAGCTTGAGTGAATATGATCCCTCTCAAGACCCTCAGGAACAAGGAGCTCTGCTACTGGCAATGATGCTATGGTATTTTGTCGAAGGATTTTACAGTCAAAGTGATGACATCCCCCTCAATGATCGCTCTAATCTCCGCAAATTTGCCGTTCAACTGCATGCGAGTGTCCCTAACATAGACTTTTATCAACATCCCTCTACGGGTCGTTGGTGGATGGAGGTCCCCTACCCTGACGCCTTGGAAAATCCAGCCAAACACAACCGTTTGGTACCTTGTAGCGTCAAAGACTATGAGTTTGCCCGCACCGACAATATTCCGGAGCGATGGTGGAAGGTATTCAACAAATTATCTTAATATGATCCGTAGTATTTGTTTTTCACTCTTGTTGATAGTAGGCTTAGCGTTCGCCGAGGCGCAAAACCTAGAACTACCCGATAGCCTGCTACAGGTCGAAAAACAATTTTCTTACGGCTACCAATTGACCGACAGTTTTCTCTATTGTTATCTGGAGTTTCCGGCGGGGGATCTGCAAAGTCAAATATTGATCACAGGCCTCACGCTTTGGTTAGAGCCAGGCGGCAAAAAGAAAGCGCGCAAAGGGCTGCTTTACCCCTTAGGCTTGCCCGAACAACAGGTGCCCAGAAAGCCCATTGAATTTGTCCGCTTTGTAGATGAAATGAGTTTTGCCTCTCGGCAACGCCTAGCCAGTCCACCAGAGATGTTGGTAATTGGCTATTATGGCGGGAGAGAAGACGATGTGATCACTGCTCCAGCCAATACCAAGGGCGCCTTGGGCATCTATACGCAATTAAATCAGCAAAATATCCTTCGCTACCGGGTCCGCATTCCCCTTAGCGCCCTAGACGACAAAAGCACTTTTAGGTGGGGCTGGGAAACGGGCAAATTGCCTCGCCCAGAGCTAAGAGGGACCGATGCAGTTGGCATAGATTCCGGAATCAACTCCACCCCAGAAACCCGCAGTGAACGTAACCAAGCGCGCTACCTTGATACCTATCGACTTTACGGAGATGAAAGCAAATGGCGCTCTGGAAAAATTAATTTACCTAGCGGGGAATAATTGCTTAATTAAGCGGGTCTAAGTGGTAAAATCGCAATACTTTTGCCCAATATATTGGAACAAAGCGACCAACATCTCATTAGTGCTGCCCAGAAGGGTGATCAGGATGCCATGCGCGACATAGTCAATCGCTATGAAGGCAAGGTAGCTGCTACAGTCATCGGGATGTTGGGCTATGGTCCAGAGGCTGAAGAAGTGGGACAAGATGTATTTGTGCGTTTTTTTAGATCTATCGATCGTTTTAGAGGAGATAGCGCCTTGGGCACATATCTGACCCGTATTGCGATCAACCAATGTCTGACGACATTGCAAAAGAGAAAACGAAGACAAATTTTTCGTTTTTTTAGTAGAGAAAATGATAGTCCGGAAATGCAAATTCCAGATCATGGGCTTACACAAGCGCAAAGAGACACCCAAGCCTTGGTCCAGAGAGCATTGCAGAGTTTGGAACCCGATTTCAGAGCGGTTGTCATCTTGAGGATGTTGGAGGGCTACTCTACTAAGGAAACCGCAAAATTGTTGGATATACCCAGTGGGACTGTCCTAAGCCGATTAGCTAGAGGACAAAAAAAATTAAAAGTAATTTTAGAAAAACTAGGAATAGCTGCATAAGTATAGAATCATGAAGGAGGCCATCAATCAAGAAACCTACGAACGCCTATTGCGATGGTGTGAGGGTTCGCTAAGCAAAGCGGATGCCTTGCAACTGGAGGAGGAGATGCACGAGAATCAAGTCTTAAGAGAAAAAGCAAACGAATTAAAACAGTTCTATGCTTTGGGGCAGGCCGCTGATTTTCACTTTAAGCCGTTTTTGGCGGGCAGAGTTTTACATCAATTGGAACAGCAGACACAAAGCGAAAATCCTTTGCAATCGCTCCAATTTGCCTTTTCCAGACTCGCCCTACCTGCCTTTGCCATCATGCTGCTCTTACTCGCCATAACTTTTGTGGGAGAACAAAGTTTAAGCATAGATGCCGTACTGGGACTTGCTGACTTAAACGTCGAGGATCTTTATTCAGAGTACATAATCAGTCTTTAATCATGGGAGCAAGAACAAAAGCCATAATGTTGATCTTCTTTACCCTCATGACCGGTATTGGTATCGGACTTTGGGCTGGGGGACGCATATTTGAAAACCGGGTTGAAGAAATTAGAGAAACTCGTTCTCGCAAAGGGTTTGAAAGCTTTCTCAACAATGAACTGGATTTGAGTATCCAGCAGGCAGATGAAATCAAACAGGTTTTGCAAAAACACTTTCCCAAGATGCGCCAAGTGCATAAAGACTTCTTCGAAGAACGTAAACGAGTAGCGGCTTCCTTAGATTCCGCCATTATGCCTTTGCTCAATCCCCAACAACAGGAAAAATGGCAAGAACACCAGAAACGAATGCATCAAAAGCCTCGTATGCAGAGGCGTGGAGGACGTCCTCCCCAGCCCCCTGAATAAACCCCCAAAACACTCACCACTTCATGAACCGCCTTTCCATTTTTTGCTTATGCCTGCTATTTATTGGCAGTCTCAGCGCCCAATCGCCCTATGAGGCCTATCAAGATTATGACCTTTTTGCCCTAGAGGCTCCCTTAGAAGTTGAACTCACTTTTGATTATAAAGGCTTCCTTAAAAACAAAAATAAAGATGAGTATCAGCCTGCCATCATCAAGGTACAATTAGACAGCAACACCTCGGTCAGCGACACCATCCGCATGAAGGCAAGAGGAGAATTTCGCAAGCGTTATTGCGGTTTCCCGCCCATCAAGCTCAATTTCAAAAAGGCGCAGTTTCCAGTACCAGCCTTAGAAGAGCTAAAAAAAATCAAACTCGTTACCCATTGCAAAAACGGGGAAACCTTCCAACAATATCTTTTCAAAGAGTTTCTCGCCTATAAATCCTTCAATATTTTGAGCGACAATAGCCTCAGAGTCAGGCTCGTACACTTAAAATATATCGATGCCAAGGGCAAAAAACCTCCTTTCGAACGCTATGGCTTTATCATTGAGGACATCGACCAAATGGCAGAACGCTTAAATGCTATGGAAATTGATCGGGAGGGCATTCATTCAGAGTGGACTGACCGTAAGCAAATGACCAAAATTGCCCTCTTCGAATATATGATTGGCAATACCGACTGGCATATTCCTAGCCTACACAATGTCAAACTCATTCAGGAAAAAACCATCAGCGTCAAACCCAAGGTTTATGTAATCCCCTATGACTTTGATTATTCAGGGATCGTCAACGCCATGTACGCGATTCCTAGTGATCGCCTCAATATAAAGGCGGTTTCGTACACTC
>JBCAWW010000425.1:0-5396 GCA_038534415.1 Bacteroidota bacterium
GTTGGTCATCAATGAGTTTATGGCTGACAATCTGAGCACACAAGCGGATCAAGACGGCGAGTTTGATGACTGGATCGAGTTTTACAATAATACGGGAGCAGACATCAGCACCCAATATTTGTTTTTAACAGACAATCTCAATGATCCCACCAAGTGGCCATTCCCCGATACGATTATTCCGGCTAATGATTACTTAATGGTCTGGGCCGATAATGATACTTTCCAAACGGGTCTACACGCTTTCTTTGGCTTAGGCGCTAACGGAGATGTGATTTGGCTAGGGTATGCAGATGGTACCCTGATTGATTCAATCAGCTTCACGACGCAGCAGTCTGATATCAGTACGGGTAGGTTTCCAAATGGTACAGGCAGCTTCCAGTTTATGCCTCCGACCTTCTCAGCGATGAATAACAGCTTTGCCCCTATCGATACGATTGAGGCAGGAGAATTAGTAATCAATGAGGTAAGTGCCCTCAATCTGACGATTCAAGCGGACCAAGACGGTGAATTTGACGATTGGATAGAGCTCTACAACAATACCAATATGCCACTTTCTTTGGATGGTGTATTTCTGACAGATGATGCAGGAGATTTGAGCAAATGGGCTTTTCCTGACACGAGCATTCCGGCAAATGATTATCTAATTATATGGGCCGACGATGATGCTCAGGCTGGCTTACATGCCAACTTCAATCTATCAAGTACATTTGGCGAGTCCATTTATCTGGGCTATTCAGACGGGACGAGTATCGATCAATATAGCTTTGGTCCACAGATTGGAGATACGACTAGTGGTAGATTTCCAAATGGTACGGGTCCTTTTGGCTTGATGGAGCCTACTTTTTCGTCGCAAAACTCTGGTTTTATCAATATTGATACCATCCAAGCAGGGCAAATTGTCATCAACGAATTGATGGCCGACAATACGGTAACCATTACCGACCAAGATCTTGAATATGATGACTGGATTGAGTTGTACAATACCACAAGTAATCCGATCAGTCTTTCCAAAGTGTTTTTGTCAGATGATCTCAACGATCCCGCCAAATGGCCTTTTCCTGATACCATCATTGAAGCCAATAGCTATTTGATCATCTGGGCAGATCAAGACAACAATCAAAGTGGTCTTCACGCCAATTTTGGGCTGTCAAATAATGGCGAGGAAATATATCTAGGTTATGCTGACGGTAATGCCATCGATATGGTATCCTACTGGCCTTTAGGAGCAGATACTACTTTTGGGCGCTCTCCTAATGGCATGGGTCCCTTTGGCTATATGCTACCGACCTTCTCCGCTAACAATTCGAGCCTACTGACCTCAATTGAGGCAGAGATAGATGACATCCAACTGAGTGTCTATCCCAATCCCCTCTCCGAGGAACGCTTACTTCATCTGGAACTAAGGGAGCCATTGGCCTTAGAGTTGGCTTTGCTCAATCCATTGGGGCAAGTCGTCGCAAGCGCCGAGTTTAAGCGTTCTGCGAAGCAGCAATGGCAATTACCGCCTCTCAGTCCGGGGATCTACTATCTCCGTATCAATAATCAGCAGATAGAGAAAATCATACTGGAGTAATTTCGAGATACTCCCTCAAGGGAAGCGACCGAAGCGTTCTGCGAAGCAGTAATCAACTAGGGCCAAAACTTACTAAGGTCTGGCTTGACTTTGCGTGCTCTTTTGAGTTCATAGTCATAGACCGCCCAGCCTAATTGTGCGAGGAACGGGAAACCAATCTGCTCATATTCGTATTGGTCATCATTGAAAATCTGGTTTTCGTTGACCCAAAGGGTAGCACTGAGCATGAATTCGATCCCATTTTCTAGATCAATGATATAGGCATTGTCGGTAAGGAAACCATAGGCAAACCCTACTTTGTTGAAAATGCGGATATGATCAGGGATAGTATCTTGCGTATCGCCATACATAAAAAATTTGACGTAGCCGTCATAATACACACTGTCATCATATTGGGGGTAGGCTGATTCTCTTGGCCTCTCCCCCATCGCTCGATAGAGAAAATTATAATCCTCGGGCCGCAGCTCAAAACCATATTTACCCGCCTGCTCTGGGAAAAAGATGGCTCTTAGCATTTGTTGCTGTTCATGGAGCGGGAAAAAATTCTTACGAGCAAAGTCCTTAGGTTCTTCAATCAATTTCTGGCCCCTTATCTCGCCCTTTCCTAGTGCCATCGGCTGATCCTCCCAGTAGATTTTATCATTATGGGCAAGGTCCTGCTGATATACTATACTATCTGCCACCATAAACTTAATGGGGTTGCTAGTAGCATTTTGCGTTTCATTTAAGGCGATGGACAGACGATGGACGATACGAGTATCTTGGTAGCCCTTTTGGCGGAGAGAATCATTGAGCGCCTCCTGCCCCAGAAATTCATAAAGTCGATTGAAAGCATCATTATCGCTGACGAGAAAGACCTTGCGGGCGTAGTGAGCCACTGAAGGCAATAGAGACTCTGCACTAGAATCTGTAAGTACGCGGGTTTGGCCCGGCGCAGCTGAATCGGTCAGCATAGGAGTATAGGGATCTATGCCTAGATGATTCAATTTTTCGAGCGCCAATAAGGCAGCTGGCATTTTGACCGTACTCGCGGGGTAGAAATAGGACTCATGATTGGTGCGATAGCCATAAGAAGTAAAACGAGGGCTTTGATCCGCTTCCCGATCGATTTGGGTATAGAGGATTTGTAAGCGGTACTTCTTTGAGTTTAGCCTTACTTCTTCAAAAAGCTCTCCTTGCCCCTGAAGGATATTTGCTAAGATCATTGAGTCAGACTCCTGCGGAGAACGACAGGCCGTAATGCATAAGGCAAGCAAACAGATGAGAGGGAAGTATTTCATGCAAGCATGATCCGTATTTTCTCTCAAAAAGCAAAACGCCCACCATGAAGGTGGGCGTTGTTAGAATTGTGTGGAGAGCAATAAAGAAGTAAGCCAAAAGTTTTTAGCATTAAGAAGGCTAAAAATCGGCCTCTTTAGGCTCTCAGAACTGTTTTTCGCTGTACTTAATACTTTGTACTTATGTCTAAGACTTAGTTGGCTTTGATCAACTTTTGCTCTGAGACATAGCCTTCACTGCTGATCCGGAGGATATAGACTCCTGGACTCAAGTGATCAGGCACTTGTATTTCGGCTTGATTGGACACATGCTCTTTACGCAAGACCAATTGTCCCATATTGTTGTAGAGGCTGATGTCCATATCCTCCACTACTCCCTCAGCACCAGAAGTACTGATGGTAAAGGACTGTTTGAATGGATTAGGATAAGCGTTCACTTGCAAAGGTCCAGCTTCCGCTCCCGAATGAGGCTCTAGACCAGCCGTTGGCAATACGGGTACATTCCCACTGCAACTGCCTTCATAGATTTTGACATTGCGGAAGTAGGCGTTTCCATTGCCAGGACTAGCATCATGGTCAGCCACGAAGCAAAAACGATTGAAGGTACCGGTATAGAAAGCTCCGACAGGGATCACATAAGTAGTCCAGCCGGTCGGACTATAATTATCATAGTTAGTAAAGCCCCAATTTTGAGTACCATGCACCTTGAAGGTAAAGTTACTACTGATGCCATTGTCATTGTCAAAGGCGATGCCATGAATCTCTCCCTGCAGTGTACTGCGGAAGTCAAACTCCACTACCGTATTGGCAGTTACAGTATAGTTATAGGTAATAGACTTCCAAGCGTTGTTTTGTAGGAATAGGGTCGCCCCACCATCCTGAACTTGGCTAGAGCCAGCGTCTTGGGTACCACCATAAGAGTTGATGGTATAGCTATTGAAGTTAATGGTAGGACAGCCAGAGGCAGCGGCTTCAGCCAGATTGATATCGTCAATGACGATATCTCCTTGCCAGCTAGTGCCCGTGGTACCTGCATACCGTAGTTTGATCGAACTTCCAGCATAAGCGCTAAGGTCTATGCTCTCATCATTCCAGGCTGAGCCTTGGTCGCCAGAAAGCGTCCATAGGGTAATAGGCCAAGAGGCTCCATTATCTGTACTAATCTGTAAAGAGACAGTACCAACTGCCGAACCCAGCATATGATAAGAGAAAGTATACTCTGGACTTGCAAGACTACTTAAGTCAAAGCAGGGACTTTCAAAGATGGCCGTTTTAGCAGGAAAATTAGGCGAAGAAGCCTCGATATACATATACCAAGCACCATCAGCACCAGTAGAAGGCCCTGTCCCACTAGAAGGAGTCCCACCACTATCACGGGTCCAATCGATGTCGTCAGCTGAGGATTGTGTCCACGCCCCTACTCCCGATTCAAAGCTTTCGCTGTATGGGTAGCTAGTGATCGCGCCGGAGCAGCCACCGCCACCGGTGCTGGCTTCTTCGAGGCCAATCGCATCAATGACGATATCTCCTTGCCAGCTAGAAGCCGTAGTACCAAAGAAGCGTAGTTTGATCGTATTGCCTGCATAGGCAGATAGATCGAGGGTCAAATCATTCCAGGCTGAACCTTGATCTCCAGATTCGGTCCAAATGGTCGTGGGCCAGGTGTCACCATCGTCTGTACTGATTTGCAAAGAAACGGTACCGACTGCCGAACCCAGCATATGATAAGAGAAGGAAAACTCGGGACTACTGAGGCCACTTAAATCAAAGCACGGACTCTCAAAAATGGCGGTTTTTGATGGATAGTTAGGCGAAGAAGCCTCGATATACATATACCAAGCGCCATCTGCTCCGGTAGAAGGACCGGTACCATTAGAAGGCGTCCCACCACTATCACGCGTCCAATCAAAGTCATCCCCACCCGCTTGCGTCCATGCACCTATACCAGATTCAAAACTTTCGCTATAAGGAAAAGAAGTTACGGTCGAAGCACACGAAGCTCCGCCAGTACTACCCGCAAAGAAAGTCGTTGTGTATAGTCCACGACCATGCGTAGCCGCTAAAACAGTATTGTCGCTCGTACGAGACTTGATCATATCAGTACGGACATTGGCTAGGCCGCCATTAGAAGGTCCCCAGACGGTCGATCCGCCATTTAGGTTATCAGTACTCCAAACGCCTAACTCAGTAGCTAAGAGCGCTTGATCAGACTGTCCGGGCGCGAACATCGCAAAGCGAATCGGCATATCGGGTAGATTGCCTTCTACGCTCGTCCATGAACCTCCACCATTGGTCGTCTCATATACACTCACTACCCCATAGTTGGAATAGCTTACAAGCATATGATTTTCATTGCCATCTTCAACAGCAACACTGGAAACGTAGCCAATACCACTACGGACAATTGTACCAGAAGCACCCGAAGTATTAGCGCTGTTCACTCGCACTATATCTCCATTGTCGAGTCCAAAATAGACCCGATTACTAACGTTCGGTGAAACCGTAACACTACTAATCTGTGATCCGCCAAAGGCCGAAATACTACG
>JBCAWW010000426.1:0-5386 GCA_038534415.1 Bacteroidota bacterium
TTTGAATTGGATCTTGAAGCCTTGCCCAATGAGCAGTTTGAAGCGATCGATTCTCATATCAATTCTCAGGGAGAAAGGATTCAAGATCCAATTCAAAAAGGCTTAATATTTCTTTGCGTCCTTTATCAATTTTGGGCCAGAGATTTGGCGACAGTTTTAAGTTGGGATTGAGTGCCTCGCTGATCGACAAAGCTTGGATTTTCAGGGTTCCAGCCTGCTGCTTTTTCTGCCAAATATTTATTTGTCCTGCCTCATCTCGGGTGTACAGATAAAATTCGTGCGAGGGCAGGTCTTCCGTCCAAGCGGTCGCTCCCCAATCGGGGGCAGGCAATGCAAAATGTAGGCCTTTAAGATGCTTTAATATCCGGAGGAAGCGCAGGTCCTTGCCCTCAATGTCTCCGAGATAGAGACGGCTAATCAGCGGCAATTCCCAAGCACTTATTTCGCTTAGCGGACGTTTATTGCGGTCGTAATGACTGCGATAGCTATATTTTTCAATGGCTGGCTCTTCTTGCAAGAAGGCCAACCAAGCCATTTCCAAATAAAAGGTTCGGGCCAAAGGCAGGCCTTCAAAATGAGTCAATTGAGCCTTGAGACCATCTCGAAAAGCAGCTCGACTGAGGAAATAGCTCAAATATGCCACATGCCGAAAGACCACCATCCCATGATTGACGATCATCAGGATGTTTCTCTGCAGGATGCGCCAATCAAGGCCAAAAGCTGTCGCCAAAGCCTCGACTTCCACCAAGGGGATCTGCAGACATTCTTGCTCCTTCCAAGGGAGATAAATACTGCCCGCTACTGCTTCCAAAAAGCGTTCAGCAGCCTCCTGCTGCACTTTTGAGCGATAAAAGTGATTTAATTCGGCCTCAATTCGGTAGGCAAAAAGCTGATAATAATAGCGATCCTCAGCCCCTACGGGACTAAGCCGCAAACTTTCCAACCAAAGCGGCGTTTCGGCCAATTCGGGCCATTGCTGCAGGAGTTTATTTTGAGCAGTTTTATATTTTTTTACGCCTCGGCGAACGCTTGTCCTTATTTTTCTAGACTCGTCTAGAGGTACCAATTCGCATAGGTTGAAGCGAACCGATTCCTTGGGGCCGACAAAAGTATAGTGAGCATAATCTAGCTTTTCTAGATCGGCAAAGCGAGCATGACTGCAAGCCAAGATGATCTTACGATAGCCACGGCTGTGCTTGATGATTTCGTCCATGCGCTCGCCAAAATTGGCATAAGTCAATGGATCCTCATCTAAGCCATCTAATAAGAGTAGTGTGTCTGGATCATCTTCATATCCGCTGAGCTTACGCATGTCTTTTTGCATGGCCAATGAGAAGTAGCGAACCTTTGATTTGCCCCATACCCCAGGCTGCAACTTGGCATAAAGTCGAAGCAAAAAATGCGTTTTGCCACTCCCGCTGGGTCCAAGGAGAAGATAAAAATTACGGTCAAGCGCTTGCTGGGTGGAGAAGCGTTCTACGAAGTAGTCCAAAAGTGGCACCATCTCTTGCTCAGGCAAAAACCCCCATCGATTGATTGGTTTTTGCAAAGCCTGCAAGACAAAACGGTAGTCAAAATAGTCCTCTAAACTAGGCGCAATGAGAAGCGCACGCAGGCGCAGGATAAGGCTTTGTGCAATCGACACCAATGTCCATAGAGCCCCCACTCCAAGGAGGAGAATCAGGCTAATCTGCAGGGAAAGCGGAATTTGCTGCCAATACAAAAGCAAGGCGTTGAGGCTAATAAAGCGAATCAAGCCGAAAAGGATTAATATTTCTAAGAGTAAAATAACTATTCGCGTGGAATATTTCAAGCAGAGCGCAATTTCCAAGCCAATATTCCTGTTGCAATGGCCACATTGAGGGATTCTCCCCCTCCTTGACGAGGGATAGTCACACGATTGAGCCGTTCGATAGCCCTAATTTCGGCTGAAATACCATTGGCTTCATTGCCCACAAGCAGCCAATCCGCAGAACCCATGACCGCATCTTGGAGTTCGATCCCTTCCATATCAGCCACCCAGATTCGACACCTTTGCCGTTTCAAAAAACTGGCCCAATTATTTACTTGGCTTATCTTCATCCGGAAGATCGACCCCATCGACGCCCGCAGACACTTATAGTTCCAGACATCAACCGTATCGGGTCCCAATACCAATTGTTTGAAGCCCAACCAATCAGCCGTTCGCATGATGGTACCTAAATTGCCCGGGTCTTGTAGGCCTGCGATCAATAGTCCTGGTCCACTATCCAATAATTCTTCTTGTATGTCCTGATGTGTATCTTCCGGCATATGCAAAACGCAGATCGGGCCTTCGGGAGAAACTTGGCTGCTTATGCGCTTAAAAACGCTAGGGATCGTTACATAGACAGGTGCTGGAGCATTTTCGACATCAATAATGGGAGATTGACCTTCCGGAATGACAATCGCTTCTATCGGCCATTTCTCCGCTAAGGCCTCTTCGTAGAGCTTTTTGCCCTCGATAAGGAAGCGATCTTGCCTTTCACGATATTTTTTCTGCTGGAGGGAGCTGAAAAGTTTTATTTTTGCCCGAGACAGGGATTCCATGCCAACAAAGCTAATAAAATACCTCTTCATATTTGCGCTCGTAGCCAGCCTCTTTAGCTGCCGATCGACCCGCTATGTGCCCGATGGTCAATACTTGATCAGCAAGGCACCTAAATATGAGGGAAATATTGCTCTAGACGATTACAGCCTCAATGATGTCGTTCGTAATCAGCCCAACCAAAATCTATTGGGTCGTCCCTTTTACCTCTATGCCTATAACTTTGGCCGCAGAATCAAAAAAGATAGTGTCAACAAAGGGCTAAGGGCGTGGTTTTCTCGACAGCTGATCAATGATATAGGCGAAAAGCCGCAATTATTAGATACGACCATTCTCAAGCAAGATCGTATCAACATCCGTAATGCCTACTTTGCCGCTGGCTATTTTCACCCTCAGGTGAGTTATCGGATAGACACCCTGGGAAAAGGAGATAAGGAAAGGAATAAAATAGGAATTGTCTTTTCGATAGAAGAAGGGACAGCCTATCGCTATCGCAAGGTCCACCTAAACCTAATAAACCCAAAGGATAGTACCTTTTTGCAGGCCTATCAGATGTCCAAAAGCGAAATCAAAGTAGGTCAAAATTATAGCCATGATAAGATGGCGCTCGAAAGGGCAAGGGCCACACAGGCTTTACGTAATGCCGGTTATTTTACGTTTTCGCCCACCATGATCGATTTTGAGGTAGATACCTTGATCAGCGCCCCTGCCGAAAAAAATCTCCAGGATAGCCTCAAGGTCAAGTGGATAGATATCTACATCAACGTCAAAGAGCAGCCTCAGCCCTATTACATCCGCAATGTCTTGATGGAGATACAACCTCCGGGCGGTTTTGAGTCAGTGGCAGACACGCAAATCATCACATTTAAAAGCATCGAGCTCAATGAGCAATTGCGAGACAGTCTGCATCTAACGGAGCGAAAACTTGCCCCCAATGTCAATCTGCGATTTAAGACGAGTAAGAACCATATCAAGCGTCTCAATTTCAATTTCCTGAATCGTAGGGTTTTGGTCCGCCAAGGCGAACGCTACAGTCAAGAGCGCAATCGCCAAACCCTACAAAGGCTCCAAAGCTTGGGGATGTTTCGCTTTGTTGTGGTCAATTATCAACCCATCGATTCGACCAATTTCCTCGATATCAGGATAGAGACCCAACTCGCTAAGAAATATCAGATCAGGATCGGTACCGAAGGTTTTTCCAACGATATCATTAGTACCAACCTCCCGAGTGTAGGTTCCAATATCGTGTTTAGAGATCGTAATGCTTTTCGCCACAGCGAGTTTTTAGAACTGAGTTTGGCCGGCAATGTCGGCCTCTATCAAAGTATCGAAGAAGAAAACAATCGCGCGCTCTTTTACGAGCTTGCAGCCAATACCCGCCTCAACTTCAATCGTTTTCTCCTCCCCTTCCCTATCAAATCAGATTTGAGCCAATTGAGTCCCTATACCACTCTTTCGGCCAACTATCGGCTAGAGAGTCGCTCAGAGTTCAATCGTGTAACTACAGGAGGCCAGCTAAGCTATCGTTGGAATCATATCCCCTTTAGCGATCAAGCGGTCAGTCGCTTGACGCCCTTTTTTGTCGATCTGATCGATGTACGTAACATTAGCGATGCTTTCCAGGAGCAAATCGACAATCTCCCCCTTATCATCCAACGAGATTACGAACGCCGTTTTGGTTCACGTTTGCAGTATAGTTTTACCTATCAAAACTATGGCAAGAATCGCATTCGCCCGACCTATTGGTTCCGAACTGCTGTCGAGCTTGGTGGCAACCTGCCCTTCTTGATAGATGCTCTGACACAGGGCAATAATAATGACGAAAGTCTCAACGACAACCTTCTTTTCAATAGAATCTTTTACGGCCAATACCTTAAGGGTTCCTTGGAAAACAAATGGCTATTTCCCATTGATCAGCAATCTGAACTGGTAGCGCGGGCCTTTTTGGGTGCCTCCTACACCTACAACAATACCCCAACGGTACCTTATGAGAGTCGTTTTTTTACAGGTGGCACCAATAGCATGCGGGGATGGATATCCAATACTTTGGGGCCAGGGCGTTCGAGTTTGAGTGATTTTATCTCCTCAGGCTCCGTAGACAGCGTCAATCTCAGTTTGCTGGCACCGGGAGGAGAATTTATCCTAGAGGCCAATCTCGAGTATCGCGTGGACGTCTGGAGCTATTTGGAGATGGCTTTCTTTACCGATGTCGGCAATGTCTGGTTTCACGAGGCAGAGCGTACGCGAGAACAGCTAGGAGACGCGAGTATCATCGCCTTAGAAAACCTGGCCCTGGGCTGGGATGCGGGTATCGGCTTTCGCTTTGATTTTTCCTTTTTGATTTTGCGCTTTGACCTAGCGCAGCAACTCTTTGCCCCGGATTTAGATCGAGGTTGGGTACTGGGCAATCCCGAAGCCGCTGAATCCAAACGCTGGCAGCTCAATGTGGGGATCAATTATCCGTTTTAGACTTTGGATCAAAAATCAACTGTAGATGTTTGATTTCGGGAAAGACTACTGTTTAACAAATAAAAGGGTAGCCCTCAGCCCCTTAACCAAGCCCCATGAGGACTTTTTGTTTGAAGCGGCTAATGACCCACAGATTTGGCAACATTTTGAGGAAGATGGCTATGGCAAGGCAAACTTCAAGCAATACATCAGCCGCGCTTTACAAAAAAGAGCTGAGCAAATCGCATATCCCTTTGTGATAAAGGACCTAAAAACGGAAAAATACGCGGGGATGACCAGAGTCTATGCCGTAAACAATAGCTTGAAAGTGACTACCGATCCAAGTATGACCGATTTTTACGTTTTTCAAGC
>JBCAWW010000427.1:0-5375 GCA_038534415.1 Bacteroidota bacterium
ATGATCAGCAGAAATAATATCAATCCCTGTTTTGAGGGTATGTTTCCCTAAGTTGAAGATAAACTTTTGCTGCAACTGCAAAGTATTTTCGTGGCTATCAAAGATATAACCAGGATGGCCTAGGATGGCGACTGTAGCTTCGCTTGGATCTTGTACCACTACCCTTGGACTAGTCGGATTCGCGGCGCGGCCATAATTCCAACGGAAAGAGGAGTACTGAATATTGGTCTCTGAGGAGAAATTAGCCCCTACGTAAATATTCTTATTGGCCAGCAAGAAAGAATTGCGGTCTTGGCTATTAGCCGCAGAAGGGAAAGTAGCGCCGCCATCAAGGCCTCCACCTTGGCGTTGGATATTGACCAATCCCCCATTGACACGTACAGATGAGCGGAAGCGATTGCTCCAATTATGATCCAACTTGGCCGAAAGCAACGTGAAACGATTTACCCCTCTTACGGTTTCGTTGATACCCAGCTGGGGCACATTGAGCAAATTGTCCTTCAAATCGACGATTTGCTCTGCATTGACATAATAAAAGGTTTTGTTAGGCACCAAAGCACCACCAAAAGCAAACCCACTCTGATATCGCTGATAGCCGTCTTTAACCTGATTGCCAGAAAGGTCTCGCTGCGCATAGGGTGATGCACCATCAATTACAGGACCGGGACGCGTAATAAAGAAGGCTTCGCCAGTAAAATCATTTGAGCCAGATCGGCTGGTAATATTGATGATACCACTACCCGAATTACCAAACTCCACGGAATAGTTGTTGGTCAAGACCGTGATGTCTTTTGTAAAGCCAACTGGGATACGAAACTTTTGACCGCCCAAGAAGCGCTCATTATTGTCCATCCCGTCTATCATATAGTTGGTAAAGAGTCCATTGGTACTATTGATGGCAACATTGGGTGCTTCTGGATAAAAACCCGTTGCCTGGGTTACGTTAGGTAGACGGTATAAAGCCCGCGTAATATCGCGTCCTTCTATTGGTAAGGCTTGTACCTCACGTTGGCTGAGGGTGGCTGAGACCTCCGAGTTAACCGTATTGATTTTGGTAGCAGAGTTGCCTTTGATGATGACTTCATCCATATCAAAGTCTGCTCTCGGCAGCATAACGATGGTCACACTTGATTTATGATTTGAGCGCAGTTCGATACCGGGCACATTACTCTCAAATAGATCATCCGTTTCTTTAGCAGTAGCGGTATAAGAACCCACAATAGCCAAACCAGAGAAAGTGATTTTTCCTTGCGCATTGGTGCGCCCTTCGGCCCCATAGCCGATTTCTTCATTTTCTAGTACAACCAAGGCATCTGCTACTCCTTGGTTACTACTGAGATTGAGTACAGTAATCTCTAAGTCGGTCTGAGCCTGCAAAAGGCCGCCAAATAATAGGATTACAAAACCTAATCGTCTAAAGTAATTCATAAATATGTAATGTTTGAAAACAAGAGATGTACGAAATAAGCTATCCCTCTGGATTGGGGTATAGCAAAAAATCTCATCAGATTGCCCTGACGGGATTTATTCTCACAAAATGATAGAGGAGATTATGCGTTCACCGGAGGGGCACGCAAAGAATGGTTGGCTAATAAAAAGGGCTCAGATTGCCGAGGCTTTACGGATAAGCGTTCCGCGAGCGGTGCCAACAAAAAAGCCAATAGATAATACAAAGTATGAAGGCTACCCCAAGCCGAAAGCCTGCGAATCAAATCTGCTTGGCAATCAATATCAGCCTTTACCAATAAACGGCTGCTAGTGTGAGCTGCTTGAGTAATATGATCCTCCAATGAGGCTAGCAGACTCTTCTCTTCCCAATCTAGGGCAAGAAAGGCTTCTCTGGCATAGCTAGTCTCACTCAGACCCAAAAGGTAAAGTCCACCGTCACGCGCTGGCCCCAATACCCAATCCTGCTTTTGCAATAAGCTCGCGGCCTTTTGAATGTCGGTCGCATTTAGGTTGGGGCAATCATTGCCGATGGCAATCACTTTGGTAAAGCCTTTGGCAAATAGGGCTTCATAAGCATTGGCTAAGCGTTCACCGAAGGTGTTGCCTACCTGCTCTGCCTCATCTAACCAAAAGGTCTGCAAGCCACTTTTGAGCGCAGCTTGATGAGCATGGGTGATTAAAGCCTCGTGCACTTTGTCCCCCTGAGATCCATAGGACTTGGCGAGTTGCTCGGCTCCCGCAGTACGAGAAAAGAACAAAAGGGCAATATGTGCAGCGTTTGTAGCCAAAAATCAGTTTAATTTGCGGTAGCAAGCTTCAAATTAACGGCCCACCTTGATGTCGTACAAGTGACAAGGCTGTTTTTTTATTTAGCAATGCCCGCCCTAACTTGCCAATATTGGCGTTTAAAAAACGTTTAACCTGCAAAAGAAGACTTGATGAAACGATTGCTTTTCCTTACCCTCTGCCTCCTAGGAGCCAGTTTGAGCCTCCAAGCCCAACGTCCTAGCTTCAAGCCACAAGCCCATCAATTAGAGCTACAATTGGGTACACTTCATAGTTTGATACCGGGTTCTGATGCGACTTATACCAATGGCAACGCTTTCGCAAGCAACTATCTCAATGGTTTTCGCTATACCTATCACTATTCATTGGCGCATGGTTTTCGCGCTGGGGTGCAAAGATTATCGGCGGATTATGCCATAGAAGGCAGCTTAGCGACTCAAGCAGATGTTTGGGGCTGGGAATACAATTTGGGCTACGTTTACAAATACCACATCAAGCAAAGTCAACTCTTCTTTGCGGCGGATTTGCTCTATAGTCGTCAAAAAATTTGGGATACAGGTCCAACAATCAACACGATTGCTTCGAATGCCTATCCTGCTTTTGGCGGTCGTTTAGGCATGGGATACCGATTGTTTTTCACTCCTAATATCTCCTTGGCGCTCGAAGCTTATGGCAAATACTTGCAAAGAACAGAGGGCCAAAGTCCCTTAGAGTACGATTATAGCTTTTTTCAAGCCAACGAACTCAGCTGGAATGCCAGTGCGACCCTTAGCCTCCACTTAGTCAAAATGAAAAAACGCTGTGAATGCCCTAAGCTAGGTAAGTCTAAGTATCGCTAGGGAACTGAAGGCAGGCTTGGATCGTTTAGCAGAGCCTTTACTGTCTCCACCTTTATTTCTTCCATACATTTGAAGTGTCCCTTCGGGCAACGCTCATATCCGATCTTTGAACAAGGTCGGCAGGAGAGTCCTTTTCGCTCTACTATTTGGTGAGGAGTTTTGTAGGGCGTCATCCCCATTTCAGGCACAGTATTGCCCCAGAGAGAAATCACAGACTGTCCAAAAGCGGCCGCGATATGCATAAAGCCAGTATCATGCGCCAGCACTTGTGAAGCTTGTTTCATCAAAGCGGCCGAATCAAGGAGGCTATATTTTCCTACGGCATCGAAGACCGGCGTCTTTACCTTTTGCAATATCTCTGCAGCATCCTCTTGGGCATCGGGTCCACCGATCAATAAAACGGGCTGCTGATATTGCTGGATGAGAGAAATAAATTTAGCCGTCGGCCAACGCTTGGTTGCATAAGTAGCCCCTAAGACAATCGCCAAGGGATGAGAGTGGCCCCAGTCATTTAATCTCTTTTGGGCCGCGGCCTCTGCCCCATCAGGCAAAAACAATTCCAATCCCTTCTGATCCAGGGCCACATCAAAGGCGGCTAAGCAATCAGCATAGCGGTTTACGATATGGGGCAACTGCTGGGGCGGCTTCGCCGAACGCACCATCTTATACTTTGCCAGGTTTTGCTTATCAAAGCTGACGCTTGGACATCTTAAGGCTTGCTTGACTCGCCATGAGCGTAGATTTTTATGCAAGTCGATCACATAATCAAAACCCTCTGCCTTGAGGGCTTGAAGCGGCAGTTTAGCTTCCTCATCTAAAAAATGAAGTTTGGAGAGATAGGGGTTATAGATCAGCAAATCCTTAAAGCCTTGTTTGCTGAGATAGTGAATTTCTACTTCCGGCCTAGCCTGCTTCAACGAACGCAGCACCGGGCTTGTCAGCACGATATCCCCGATCGAACTGAAGCGTATGAGCAAGACTTTCATTAAGCCCTAGGATCTATCATTTCGGCTGCCCCCTCATCAATCCTTGCCAGGATCATGTGAGCCGCCTCTAGCGCATTATAGCCATCTTGTAAGCTCACCTTTACGGCCTCTCCCTTTTGCACAGATCGTGCAAACTCTTCTAGTTCCATTTTGATCGCATTAACGCCTCTAGACTCTGGCTTTTCAAAGACCAAAAACTTGGTTTCTTTACCGGTTTCTAAAGGCATTGCCATCTGGCTATCTCCTTTGCTTGGATCGATCTCCTCCTCTAGGCTAAATACTTCACTTTCCTTTTTGAGGAAATCAAGTGCGAGGTAGTTATTTTTTTGAAAAAATCGTAGGCGACGCATTTGCTTGATCGAAATCCGACTAGCAGTCAAATTTGCTACGCATCCATTGACAAACTCGATGCGTGCATTGGCGATGTCGGGCGTATCGCTGATTACAGAAACACCGCTAGCGTTGATCTCTTTGATCGGAGAACGTACCAAACTGAGTACGATATCCAAATCATGAATCATCAGATCCAGCACCACGGATACATCTGTGCCACGAGGATTGTAAGGCGCAAGTCGGTGGCCTTCGATAAAACGCGGCTGGATTTCACGATCCTCAACCGACAAAAAGGCAGGATTAAAACGCTCTACATGCCCTACCTGGATCACTAATTCAGGATGCTCCGCTTGAATCTCAAGGAGAGCTTGCCCCTCAGCCAAGGTATGGCTCAAAGGTTTTTCAATAAATACATGCTTACCAGCCAGCAAAGCCGACTGAGCGATTTCAAAATGCGAAAGCGTCGGGGTAACAATGTCAACAGCATCTACTTTTGCCAATAAGGAAGCTGCGCTTTCAAAAGCAGGGATTCCAAATTTCTCTGCCACAGCCTCAGCAACCGCTGGATTAGGGTCAAAAAAGCCTACTAAATCCCATTCTTCAATTTCGTTTAACAATCTCAGATGGATTTTGCCAAGATGACCAGTGCCAAACAAACCGATTTTTCGCATATTTTCGTTACAAGATTGAGGGGAAAATATTGTTTCTACCTATTAAGTACAGAGACAAAAGTATTTAGTGCTAAGTACCGATAAAGACATTGTCAAGAACTCCTGAAGGTCGATTAGTAGGAGTTTATTTATTGAATACCTTGATCTTATTGCTTAGGTACAAAGTAAAGTGCGTCTTTTTACTATTTACTTGCGTCTTGATACTAAACAATACACCTCCGCAATAACCTAATTTTTCCTCGAATCATAAACCCCATTTTTTCTCATGCGCAGATGGTCATTTTTTTCTTTAGGGAGCCTAGTGCTCATCC
>JBCAWW010000428.1:0-5371 GCA_038534415.1 Bacteroidota bacterium
CTTAGAGCAAGCACGCCAAAGTGCCTTGAACTTTAATTGAATTAGTCATGCGACCCAGTTTTGCTTCCCGACTCACTACGAGCATCCTCAAATGGACCAATTTTAAATTTCAAGTAGAAAAACGGGTCCAAAAACCCATCAGTCGATCCTCAAAGCCCTTCTTACCCGAAGCCATCGCCAAAGATTATAAGTCCCAATCTCAAATGATAGCGGGAAGAGCGGTAGCGACTTTTGCAAGCAAGCAGCAAGTCAGCCAGACACATCTGATCTTTTTGCACGGCGGCGCTTATGTATTTCCTGCAGTAGGGGGGCATTGGGATATTGCCAAAAAAATCGTGGAAAAAATCCATTGTCGCATAAGCTTGGTCGACTATCCGCTGGCTCCCGAATCGACTTATCGAGAGACTTATGCGATGATGGGGGAGGCCTACGAACAGCTCTGCGCACAATATCCCGACGATCAGTTTGTCATGTTAGGCGACTCTGCGGGAGCGGGATTGGCCTTAGGGTTTACGCAGATGTTGATCCAGCAAAAGCATCCCCGCCTGCCCATCAAAACGGTCCTTATTTCGCCCTGGCTCGATCTCACGATGAGCAATCCTGCCATCGAGAAGTTTGTCAAAACGGATCAACTCCTGACTATCAATATGTTGCAGAGTGCTGGCGCTTTATATGCCGATGGCGATGATCAGACTCATTATCAACTTTCGCCCATCAATGGAGAATTTGAGGCGCTGCCTCCAACCTTGGTTTTGTACAGCAATATTGAGCTGTTTTTTCCGGACTGCGTCAAATTAAAAGTCTTGGCCACGGCCGAAAATGTGCATTTCCAATTCAAAGAGTACCACAAAATGCTACATGACTGGCCGGTTTTTCCTATGCCCGAAAGAGAGGAAGCGATTGATGATATTTGTGCGTTTTTGCAGTAGCAACAGCCTGCCTACCGCAACTACCATCCTCGAATAAGCGTTCCGCGCAGCGGTGTCGACCTAAGGCTTTTTGCTTCGCAGAACGCTTATCCTTAAGGACGGGAAATGATGCACCCTTACTTTTCAAATCCATTGGTGGGTAAGTTCCGAAATCAGGCATAAGGGCTTTTTTCTAGCACTTTGGTCTCAAAAAAAGCCAAGCCCAACCTAAAGGTCAGACTTGGCGGATGCGGTATAAAAAGATTTGCTTAATGTCGGATCACGCTCTGTATGCTGCGTCGCGTCTCTTGGATCACTTCAAGATGGTAGAGTCCTTTGGGCAGGGCATTGAGATCGAGTCGTTTTTGTGATTCACCCTGCGGGGAACGCTCCGTCATGATCAATTGACCCTGCATATCCCACAATCTGATGTGGGTGGCTGGTCCTTTGGCCCAGCGAATCATGATTTCGCCTTGGGTCGGGTTGGGAAAAATGCTAAGCCCTTGTACCGCCAAAAGATCAGTAATCGAAGTGGAGATATTCGCATCTAAGGGCTCCACACTTACGTCCAGTTCATTTTCGTCCTTATCGATCATATCGAGACGAGAGACATTCATCGCAAAAGGGATCAATGCCTTGGCGATATCATCATCCATGACAACGATAATATTGGCGAGGCGCCCATAACCGCTGACATTGGCCTGATCGAGCCGCACTTGGGCCAAATCGAGGCGGCCAGCATCTGGTAAATCCTTGCTAAAAGTGAGCAGGTCTACGCCATTGGTACCCAACCAGCTAGGATTCATATCGACCTTCATACTTGCTACCTGGCTGGTATCATAGTCGAGCGAAAAGGCGATCCCATATACATCTTGGGCCAAGGTATCCATCGTACCAAGCCAAACGCCAACCTCAATGGTATCTCCCGGATCAATCACTGTGTCTGATACCGTGAAGTAAAAGGGCGCTCCATCGACAGATTCGTCATCGCGCTGACTGAGATGGGTTAAGCCGTAGTTGAGAGCAATGGCGAGGGTATCGTCTTGATTGATCGTACCATTGCCGTCGGTGTCGACATGCTTGATATTGACATCAGAGGCCAAAGAGTCATTCCAATCAGCTGCACTTTGTCCTACCCAATTGAGGGAAGCGTTCGGCCGGGCCGGACCAGTAGCCAGATAGTGCAAACCAATCGGTAATATGTCCCAGGCATCGGCTATTTGGTCATGGTTGGCATCTCCGGGATAGACTTCGCCCGCAATCACGCAGCTATCTACGCCGGCATCGTACCAAGCCCGGATGTAATCTGCATCTGCGCCAAGATTACAAGCATTTTGGAGATAGTTAGCTTCTTTGTTGATGATGATTGCCATCACGAGGGTATCAGAAGCGTTGGGGCCTAGCATAAAAGGTCCGCTGCTACCTATGGCCCGACGATCTATCGGTTGGATGCCTGCATTGGCCATGGTCCAGCCAACTTGGTTACAGACATCACCTGAGAAGATGAAATCGGTCGGAGGGCCGCTGGCGCTATCGGGATTGCCATTGCCGGGACCGCCATTGCTATAGTTGTCCACGGCGTGGACGCCGGGAGGATTGCTAGTGCTCGGGATAAAACTTTGGAGGTTTCCATAATAGTGTTGCGAAGTCGTGGGGGTAATGGTAAAATCATTGCGGTAGGTGAGGAAGTTGGTCAGGCCCATGTCTTCCCCTGCCTCGTCGACTACGCCATCGCTATCATTATCGATCCCATCGTTCGGCGGAGCCGTGCCCCCTCTTAGCATTTGTATGCCTACGGCTGGAGTATTGGCGCCAAACTGATTGTCATTGTTGGTACCATTGTAGCCATAGTACATGCCGCGAACTGAATCCACGCCTACATAATCATCCAAAAAGCCCCCCAAGTCAAAATCCGTCCACTGGCCCGCGTAGACATCCGCATAAGTTTCATTGCTGCGATTGACGAGATGGTACTCTAGAAATATCGATTGTTCCAATTCATTGCCGGGGCAGTCATAGCCATAGAGCATCGTATGAACCTCTAAGCCCATCGGACTTGGATTGTAGCGATTATTGGCCGGGTCGGGGCCACGATCGTTAAAAACCCACCAGATCATCGCGTCGCCTTTGAGCAATGGATGGTCACCTTGATCAGGATCATAATCATTGAGATTGCCATTGACATCTACCCAAGGCGCCGCGTCTGCTAGGGTATTGCCATTGAAGTCTGATAAAAATGCCGGCCAGTCGTAGACATTGGGGTAGGCGCTGGGGTTATCTACGACTCCATTGTCTTGAAAATCTTGTAAGAAGGCCTCTAATTCGATGCGATCGATTTTCCAAAAACGATCATATTGTGCTGTAGTGACGCTATCTGTTTGGGCGGTACTTTGAGACAAAGGTCCAGGCCAAAAATCATAACCCGTACCTTGCCAAGAACCCCAGTCATGTACACTCAAGTGGAGTTGACCACTGGAAGCAATTCCGCCAATCCAGAGGCCAGAGCCTGTTACTAGACCGATATTGGCATCTTGCGTCATGAGGCCGCCATATAGATTGTTTTCAAAGAGGGCGCCATCGCTGCGAACGAAGGCTTTGACATTGCCGAGCTCGAGCGAATCATAGGCAAAAGGCCATATCTGAGCAGAAAGCGTAGTTGCGAGTGTGAGGATAAATAAGGTTAGAAAAGGCTTTTTCATCGTCTTAGACAATTAGAGGTGAAGACACATTACAATGATAGGAGGAGGAAAAGCCAAAAAGAATGATGATTTATGCTGATGTTTAAAGAGTAATTAGTAAGAATATTGTCAATAATTACTGGCTATCAGCTAATTAAATGTGTAGATTATTTGAATTTTCGTCTAGAAATAATTCAAGATCACGCCTCAAACTATGAAAAACAGCAAGTTGATGCGGCTATTGCGCAAATTAAGCAAGGAAGAACGCCAACGCTTTCAGGTTTATCTGCAATCTCCCTATTGCAATCCGCATCCTCGCCTGTGCAATTTATACGAACAGATCCAAAAGTATGCGCCTGATTTTGACCATAAAAAACTGAGCAAAGCGCAGCTACAAAAGCAGCTCTACGGCGAAAAATCCTATCGCGAGCAAAAGATCGCCGATGAGATCTCACTCCTTTATCGCCGGCTCAAAGACTTTCTCGGTGCGGAGCGCCAAAAGCAAGAAAGCCTGATTGATGAGACTGATTCCCTCCAAGCGCTGAGCGAAAAGGGCCTCAATGATCTGTTTGAAATCGAGTTTAGACGCCTCGAAAAAGGCCTGCTACAACGCCCCTTCTTAGACGAGACCTATCATAGACAGCAATTGGCTTTGGCCGGTGCCCGGAACGATCATTTCGGTCGGCAGCATCTACGCACCCAGCACGAAGGGCTCGAAAAAAAGCACCAAGCCCTCGATCAATACTATCTCGCCGTCAAACTTCGCGAGAGCTGTGAGGCCCTCAATCGGCAGCATATCATCAATACCGATATTCCGATTTTGCTCACCGACGTCTTGATCCAATCCTTGAGCAAGGCTGATCATCCTTATCGCAAGATCCCGGTCATAGACGCTTATTTTCACATTTATCAGGCGCTGGCTCATCCCGAAAATGAGCAGCACTACGAGCAAATGCTAGATATCCTAGATTTGTACAGTTCCTTTTTTGCCCCGGAGGAAAGTCGCGCCATGTACAAATACGCGCAAAATTCCTGCATCCGCCGCATCAACCAAGGAGCTGAAGGCTACGAGGCCAAATTATTTACCCTTTATCAGACTTTGATCGACAATCAGTTGATCTTTTTTGAGGGAGATTTGGCCCATACTGATTATAAAAATATCGTCAGCTTGGCCCTTAAGCTTGGCAAGCTCGATTGGGCGTATGAGTTTTTACACGGCTTCGCCGAACGCTTATCTCCCACTTTTCAAGAAAATGCTTTGCGTTATGCTCAGGCCGCTTATCTCACCGAAAAGGGAGAAACCAAGCAAGCCCTTGGGCTGCTCAATGCCATCAGTTATACCGATGTGTTTTATCAATTGAGTGCCCGCATCTTGATGCTCCGGATTTACTATCAGCTAGAAGACTACGATTCGCTCGCCTATCAGATCAATGCTTTTCGCCACTTCCTTGGTCGCAACAAAGAGATCGAAAAAGACAAGCGCAATCAGTATCTCCAATATCTCAGCTGGCTCAAAAAGGTCGCCCGCCTCGCGGAACAACGCCAACTTGAAGACCAAAACAAATGGCTCAGCCGCCAAGAAAAGCTACAAAATGATTTTGCTGAGGCGGCTCCTATGGTGCAAAGGTCTTGGTTAGAGAGGGAGTTGGGGCAGCGTTTTTCTTAAAATCTCTTGGTCCTTTTGGCATTGCAGCAAAAGGAATAAGCCCGATTCATCGCACAGGCCTCAAGCTAAGGCAAAGTTCATTGTTTTCTGCTTCGCAAATGTCGAAATGCGTTCTGCGA